>JASHVM010000413.1:0-4067 GCA_030044595.1 Streptosporangiaceae bacterium | reverse complement strand
CGGCGGCCCATCCCGTACAGCGGCTGGCCGGGGCCGGGTACGTTCGTGGTGACCGTGACGATCTCCCGCTGGGGCAGCCTGAACGCCAGCCTGGTCCACCAGGACGCGACCGGGTACAGGCTGTACCGGCCCAGGCTGGCCAGCGCCTCGCCGACCATCGCTTCCTTGCTTGCCTTCAGGGCCTCGAGCTCGGCCCGGACGGCCGCGAGCCGCTCGGCCGGGTCGGCGATGTGGACGGGGAGATCCGCCAGGACGGCGGACACCCGGTTGTCGTAGATGCTCTCCTCACCGGGGGCCCGGACAGAGACCGGGACCAGCGAGCGGACCATGTGCGGTCCGGGTTGCTCGCCGCGGGCCAGCAGGAGTTCCCGGAAGCCGCCGCTGATCGCGGCCAGGACCACGTCGTTCACGGTGCCGCCGAGCTCGCGCTTGATCGTCTTGACGTCAGCCAGAGACGCCCGGGCCCAGGTGTAGCGCCGACCCTGGCCGATCGGCCCGCTCAGCGACGACTCTTGGGGCGACCGCAAACCCGGCGTCAGCTTGGCCACGGCCCGGACCGTGTCGGTGGCCTGATGGATCGCAGTGCCCGGCTTAAGCGCCGCGCTGGTCAGCGCCAGAGCGTCCCGGGCCGGAAGCGCGACGTTGCGCAGGGCGGCCTGAGCGGCCAGCTCGAAAGGTGACGGCTCGGCCGCTACGGTACGGTCGTCCGGGGCGGGCAGCGCGGGTTCGGGCGAGAAGTCGAAGATCACGCGGTACAGGTCAGTACCGGAGACCCCGTCCACCATGCAATGGTGCACCTTGGAGATCAGCGCCCAGCGGCCCTGGGCGAGTCCTTCGATGACCCAGTACTCCCACAAGGGGCGCTCGCGGTCCAGCCGCTGGGACATCACCCGCGCCATCAACTCGGCGAGCTGCTGATCCCCTCCCGGCGCCGGCAGGGCGACCCGCCGGACGTGATACCCCAGATCGAAGTGGGGGTCGTCCGCCCAGACCGGAGGTCCGAGACGGAACGGTACGGTCCGAAGCTTCTGGCGGTAGCGGGGGACCAGCGGCAAACGCCCGGCCAAGTAGGCCAGAAACTCATCATGGGTGGGAGGCGGCCCCTCGAACACGGCGATTGACGCGATCGCCATCGACGTGTGCTGGTCCTCGTCCTCAGCGTCGATGAACACGGCATCTAGCGGGCTCAGCTTGTCCATGACGCCCCCTTTCCGCGTGACCTCGAACCGTGCCCGGCCTGTCAGGCAGGCGGCGGTGAAAATCTCTTTCACCGCGGATCGTAAGCGGCGCGGATTCCGGCTGTCCCCGGTCGATCGTCCCGTGTACTGGGACTTTCGGCCCTCGGTGCCAGGTGGCTGTGCCCGTCGTCGCCGCTCACCGTGCCTTGTCTCGCTCACCTAGGGTCCTAAGTCCATGGCGGCTGGGCTGAACGCCCGTAGCCGTGGTCGGATATCAGCGCGATGCTCGGAACTGATGGCCTGCCGGACCAGCCTGCAGCTGGTCGGCGTGAGCATGACCTGCCAGGTCAGCATCGGGAAAGGACCGGGCCGTGAGCTTTAACCTTGCCGTCATTCTGGCCGAGACCGCGACGTCGGCGCCGGACCGGCCGGCGGCGGTGTTCGACGGCGGCCAGCTCAGCTACCGGCAGCTGGACCAGGCGTCGGACCGGCTGGCCGCCTCCTTGCGGGCGGCCGGGATTAGGCCTGGCGACCCCGTCGCGCTGCAGCTGCCCAACATCCCGCAGTTCCTGGTCTCCTACTTCGGGATCCTCAAGGCAGGCGGCATCGTGGTGCCGCTCAACGTCCTGCTCAAGGCGCCGGAAGTGGGCTTCCACCTCGGCGACAGCGGAGCCCGGATCCTGATCACCTGGGAAGGAATCCTGGCCGAGGCGGCCAAGGGCGCCGAAGCGGCCGGGCTCGACCGGGTCTACGCCGTCGGACACGCGGGCGATTCTGGGGGCGTGGTCCCCTTCGAACGTCTGCTGGCCGCCGACGTGCCGCGCGGCGAGATGGCCGCCCGGGAGCCGACCGATACGGCCGTCATCGTTTATACCTCGGGGACCACGGGACGGCCCAAGGGCGCCGAGCTGACGCATCTTCAGCTGTACATGAACGCCGATATCCCCGGCCGCCTGTTCGGCGTCAGGCCCGATGACATCGTGCTCACCGTCCTGCCGCTGTTTCACGTGTTCGGCCTGTCCAGCATCCTGGACATCTGCGTGCGGTTCGGCTGCACGATGTCGCTGGTGCCGCGGTTCAGCCCGGCCGCGGTGCTGGCGGCGATCCAGCGGGACCGGATCACGATCTTCGAGGGCGTGCCCACCATGTTCGCCGACGTGCTGTCCTGCCCGGACCTGGACGCCTACGACCTGTCCTCGCTGCGGATCGCCATCTCCGGCGGGGCGTCCATCCCCGCGCCGGTCCTGGACGCGTTCGAGGAGCGCTTCGGGCTGGTCATCCTGGAGGGCTACGGGCTGACCGAGACCGCGTCGACGACGACCTTCAACGTCAGCGCCGGGGAGCGCCGCGCGTACAGCGTAGGCAAGCCCATCTGGGGGACGCAGACCCAGGTCTGGGATGACCGGGGCCGGCCGCTGCCGCCGGGCCCGGAGCACGTGGGCGAGATCGTCACCCGCGGCCTGCACGTGATGAAGGGCTACCTGCACAACCCCGAGGCGACCGCCGGCACGTTCACCGGCGACTGGCTGCGCACCGGCGACCTCGGCTATTTCGACGAGGACGGGTTCTTGTTCATCGTCAGCCGCAAGAAGGAGCTCATCATCCGCGGCGGGTACAACGTGTACCCGAGCGAGATCGAGAACGTGCTGCACGCCCACCCGGCGATCGCCGAGGCGGCCGTGGTCGGCATCCCCGACGAGCGGCTCGGCGAGGAAGTCATGGCGGCGGTGATCGTCCGGCCCGCGGTGAACCTGCTGGAGGCGGACCTGGACGCCTACTGCCGGGAGCGCCTGGCCGCGTACAAGTGTCCCCGGGTCTTCCAGTTCCGCACCGAGCTGCCCAAGAACACCCTGGGCAAGGTGCTGAAGGACGAGCTGGCCCGGGCGGCTGGGACGACGCGGCCCGCCCCGGACTACCAGGAGCAACGTTGACCACGGCCGCGGCCGCATCGGCTGCGACGGCGGCTGCGTCCGCGCCGCGCCGGCCGGTCCCGCGGCTGGCCGCCGATTACACCACCGACGCGGCCCGGCGGCGGCTGGCCTTCCTCCGCGAGGCCACCGGGGCCAGCCCGGAGCATATCGGCCGCTACTCCTTCGACCCCTCCGTGCTCGCCGGGAACGTGGAGAACTTCGTCGGTGCCGCCCAGGTCCCGATCGGGATCGCGGGGCCGCTGCTGGTCGACGGCGAGCACGCCCGCGGCACCTTCTACGTGCCGCTGGCCACCACCGAGGGAACCCTGGTAGCCAGCTACAACCGCGGCATGAAGCTGCTGTACGCGGCCGGAGGAGTACGGACCACCGTGGTCGCGGACGCCATGCAGCGCGCGCCCGCGTTCGGCTTCGACAGCGCGCGAGAAGCCCGGGCGTTCGGGGACTGGGTGACGGCGAACTTCGCGGCCATCAAGGCCGAGGCGGACGCGAGCACCCGCGCGGGCCGGCTGCGCGACATCGAGCAGTTCCCCGCGAGCAGGTTCTTGTTCCTGCGGTTCAACTTCACCACCGGCGACGCGGCCGGACAGAACCTCACCGGCCGGGCCACCCAGCGCGCGTGCGACTGGATCCGGGCGCACTACGCCGGGATCAGGCAGTTCTACCTGGAGGCCAACCTGGCCACCGACAAGAAAACCTCGCACCTGAACATCTTGCGCACCCGCGGGAAGCGGGTCACCGCCGAGGCGACGATCCAGGCTGACCTGGCCCGCCAGGTCATGCACACCACGCCCGGCGAGATGTTCCGGGCCCGCCAGGTCAGCAACCTCGGCGGCCTGATGGCCGGCGTGAACAACAACGGCAACCACTCCGCCAACGCGATAGCCGCGCTGTTCACCGCGACCGGGCAGGACATCGCCAACGTGGCCGAGTCATCAGCAGCCCTGGTCCACACCGAGCT
>JASHVM010000039.1:0-3325 GCA_030044595.1 Streptosporangiaceae bacterium | reverse complement strand
GGCCGGCGACGTGGTGCTGCTCATCCACGGCTACGGCGGCGACCGGAACTCCTGGCTGTTCCTGCAGGAGCCGCTGGCGGCGCGGTACCGGGTGTACGCGCTCGACCTGCCCGGGCACGGCACGTCAGCCAAGGACGTCGGCGACGACCCCGGCGCGGTCCTGACCGACGCCGTGGTCGGAGTGCTCGACGCGCTCGGGGCCGACCGGGCGCATCTGGTCGGCCACTCGATGGGCGGCGCCGTCGCGCTCGCGGTTTCGGCCAGGGACCCGGGGCGGATCGCCTCGCTCACCTTGATCGCGCCATCCGGCTTCGGGCCAGAGGTCAACGCCGGCTACCTGCGCGGCTTCGCCGACGCGCAGACGCGGCGCGAGCTCAAGCCGCTGGTCGGCCAGCTGTTCGCGGATGACAGCCTGGTCACCCGCCAGGTAGTCGATGACCTGCTCGCGTACAAGCGGCTGGACGGGGTCGACCAGGCGCTGCACGTCCTGCTCGGCATGCTCCTGGACGGCGACGTGCAGGGCACGGACTCCGCGGCCACGCTCGCGGCGCTCGGTGGCGCGGTGCCGGTCACGGTGGTCTGGGGCCGCGCGGACCGCATCTTCCCGGCGGCGCAGGCCGAATCGGTGACCGGCGCCGATCGTCGCCTGGTCGACGGGGCCGGGCACATGCCGCACATGGAGCGGCCCGCGGAGGTGCAGGCCGCGATCGAGGAGACCATCGCCAAGGCAGGATGAGGCCCTTCGACCGGCACGCGGCAGCCGGACGCGGCAGGCCCACGGCCCCCGTTAACCTCTAACACGAGGGCAACTCCCGAGGAGGACCGGGCGATGAGCCGCGCTTACCAGGTCATGTACCGCCTGGGTTTTATGCCGTGGGAGCACCGCCAGCCGCCCGCGCAACTGACCGACCTGATCGAGGGTCCGCGCGCCCTGCCGCCCGGTGACATGCTCGACATCGGCTGCGGCACCGGCCACTACGCGATTTACTGCGCGCGCCACGGCTGGACCGTGACCGGCGTAGACATCGTTGGCCGCGCGCTGGACAGCGCCCGGCAATACGCGAACCAGGCTCACGCGGACGTCCGCTTCCTGCACGCCGACATCGCCAAGATCGGCACCGCCGAACTCGGCACCGGATACGGTTTCCTGCTCGACGTCGGCTGCCTGCACGGGCTGCCCGACGGGCCGTTGCAGCGGGCCATCGCCACTATTACCGATGCGGCTGAGCCGGGCGCCACCCTGCTGATGCTCGCGTTCAACCGCGGCTACCGCGGCCCGGCACCGCGGGGCATCGACCCGGCCCGGATACCGGCGCTTTTCGCGCAATGGGACCTCGCGAGCAGGCGCCCCGCCAGCGAGATCGCACCGCGCGGGGGAACGCGCCGAGCCGGGCCGAGCTGGTACCGGCTGATCAGGCGGTAAACCTCCTCAGGTCCCGGTGAGCCAGACGAAGCTCCAGGGCGGCAGTTCGATCCGGCCGGAGCTGATCGTGAGCTGCCCGGCGGTGGAGTGGACGTGCGCGGGCTCGTACAGGCCGGCCCTGGCGATAACCCCGGCGTCCGCCAGCTGGATGACGTCGCTGAAGTTGGTGAGCGACAAGAACGGGGCGCTGCGCGGGTGCACCCGGCGGTAGGCCAGCACGCTGCGGTTCGCGGTCGGCAGGATCTCGGTGCTGCCGCCGGAGCGCAGGGCCAGGAGCGAGCGCCGGGCGTCGGCCAGCCCGCGGATCGCGGCGAACGCCCGGCCTTCCGGCGAGCCGGGATCGCGACGCCGGGCCGCGGCCGCCCAGTCCATCGGCGGCCGGTGCATCCAGCGGTTGTCATGCTCGTGCGCCGGGTCCCTGGCCCACCGGGGGTCGCTGCGCAGGGCCAGTTCGTCGCCCATGTAGATGAGCGGGATGCCGCCGAAGGAGAAGGCGACGGCGTACATCGACTCGAGCCGCCTGAGGGCGGCGGTGAGCCCGGCGGAATCCCCGGATTCGAGGGCGGCCTCGATGCCGCACAGCGATGCCGCCATGCCGGAGATGCGGACGTCACCGGTGGCCGGGTTGTCCTGGAACCGCGCTCCCCTGGAGAACGACCCGGGGAAGCCGCCGGCGTAAAAGTCGGCCAGGAAGCGCCGGTGGGCGAAGCCGTCGAGATCCGCGGCGGCCGCGTCGGCGTCGGATACCGCCCAGCCGATGTCGTCGTGGCAGCGGATGTAGGTGACCCAGGAGGTCGGTAGGGGGGCGGGCCGGCGACGAGAAAGCGCGGCCTCGGCCAGGCCCACGTCGCGGGTGGCCAGGCTCGACCACAGCATCACCATGAGCTGGTTGTCGTAGGCCAGGTCGCACTCCGGGCGGAACCGGTCATGGGCGCCGAGGTACTGGGCCAGCATCTCCGGGCTGACGATCGCCTCAGCCTTCAGGACCAGGCCAGGGGCGGCCAGCCGGGTCAGCGCCCGGAACCCCTGCAGGAGCAGGTGAGCCTCGGGCTGGTTCTGGCAGTCGGTGCCCAGCCGCTTCCACAGAAACGGCACCGCGTCCAGCCGCAGCACGTCAATGCCGCGGTTGGCCAGGGCGAGCATCGTGCCCAGCATGGCCCGGAACACCACGGGGTTGGCGTAGTTCAGGTCCCACTGATAGTCGTGGAAGCTCGTCCACACCCAGCCCACGCCCGGTACCTGCGTAAAGCTGCCCGGAGCGGTGTCGGGGAACACCTCGTGCAAAGTGCGCTCATAGGCGTCGGGCTCGGTCCGATCCGGGTAGATCAGGTACATCTCCCGGTAGCCGGGTTCGCCGGCCACCGCCTTGCGGGCCCATTCGTGCTCCTGCGCGGTGTGGTTGAGCACCAGGTCGATGCACAAGGCGATGCCCCGCTCGTGCAGGTCGCCGGCCAGCGCCTGCAGATCGGCCATGGTGCCGACCCGCGGATCGGTCGCGTCGTAGTCCGCCACCGCGTAGCCGCCGTCGCTCTCGCCTTCGCGCGGCCGGAGCAGCGGCATCAGGTGCAGGTACGTGACCCCCAGCTCCACCAGGTAATCCAGGTGCTGCCTCACTCCCTGCAGCGAGCCCGCGAACCGGTCGGCGTAGCATACGTAGCCGATCATCCCGGACCGCTGGAACCAGGACGGATCGATCTCGCGCCGGCGGTCGAGCAGCCGCAGCGTCGGCGGCCGCTCGGCGGCGGCGCGCAGCGCGTCCAGCACCAGCTGCGTCGCGAACGTGCTCACATCCGTGACGCCGCCGTATACCTGGCCGAGCGGCTCGAGGATGTCCGGAGAAAGCTGTTCCAGCCGGGTCAGGAACGCGTCGGCCTCGGCAAGACCCAGCCGCGACCGCGCCTG
>JASHVM010000412.1:0-11552 GCA_030044595.1 Streptosporangiaceae bacterium | reverse complement strand
TTTCCGACACGACGTTCGGGCTCCGCGCCATGCGCGCCGGGGTCACCGGCGCTGTCCGCCTGGAGCAGCCGCAGTACCAGGCGTCCGAGCTGCTGATCGGGGTCATCACCCACGGCTACAAGGTGGTCGAGGTGCCTGCCACCATTCACCGGCGGCGGGTCGGCGAGAGCAAGAAGGGCCAGAATCCGCTCTACGGGCTGCACCTGCCCGGCGTGAACAACTTCTTCTACGGACTGCGCTTCGCCAAGGTCGTGTACGGCACCTGGTGGCGCGAGCGTCACCGCGCCGGGCAGGCCGCAGGGTCCAAGCGGACCGGGCGCGCCGGTCAGTCCGCGCCGGCTGAGCCTTCGGGGTCTTCGCTTTCAGGGAGCTCGCGCATCGGCCCGGTGGAGTCCTTGGCCCAGACGAACGGCTCGGGCCCGGGATCGGTCGAGGCGAGCGCCTCCTCCGCGGCGGCGGGAGCGTCCTGGGCGGAGGATCCGGCGAAGAGGACGTAGTGGAAGAACAGGAACCGCAGCACGAACGTGCCGATGTTGGCCACGGCGTACACGGCGTCCACGAACAGCACCCGCTCTACGCCGCTCAGGCCCAGCCAGGATGCCGCGTGGTAAGCAAACTTGGTCGCCAGCGTAAGGATGACGACGACCATGGCCGAGACCACCCAGAACGGCAAGGTCTCCTTCAGCAGGTTCGGGCGCCCCTTCCGGCTCCACGCCCAGCGGCTGAGCACGTAGCTCACCAGGGCGCCGGAGAACCAGCTGATCAAGCTGGCCCAGGTCGCGCTCAGCTTGAGCGGCCCGGCGCATATGGTGAGCACCACCTCGGTCGTGGCGAAGGCCGCGATGGCCGCGACGGCAAAGCGGCCGAAGCGAATGCCGAGCTTGCCGCGGGCCTTACGGGCCAGCGTGTCGCCGAGCCGATTGGTTACCAGAGCCATCTATGTCCTAGGTTAGCTAGCCGACCAAACAAGGAGCAGGTATACAGTACGGAAACCGCAGGCCGGTACAAGCTAACCTGGCTAAGCCGCCCTATGCGACCAAGCGAGGAGGGTGTTCAGCATCCGTACTCACAGCACGTTACCGCCCCCGTGCGGTTTTCTGCACGATGGCAGGGCAAACTCACAGCAATCTGACAGAAGGAAACGTAGGAGCCGGAGCATGAAAATCTTGGTGTTGGGCGGGGACGGGTACTTGGGCTGGCCCACGGCGCTGCACCTGTCGGAGGCAGGTCACGACGTGGCCGTCGCCGACAACTTCGTACGCAGGAGCTACGACAACGAGCTCGGAGTCGAGTCCCTGGTGCCGATCGAGCCGCTACAGACGCGGATCGCGGTGTGGCGGGAGCTGACCGGCAAGAAGATCGGCCTCTACGTCGGCGACCTGACGGACGCGCTGTTCACGTACCACATCATCCGGGACTTCGAGCCCGAGGCGGTAGTCCACTTCGCCGAGCAGCGGGCCGCTCCGTACTCGATGATCGACCGCCACCACGCGGTCTACACCCAGCAGAACAACGTGGTCGGCAACCTCAACCTGCTGTTCGCGATCGCCGAGACCAACCCGGACATCCACCTGGTCAAGCTGGGCACGATGGGCGAGTACGGCACGCCGAACATCGACATCGAGGAAGGCTGGCTGGACCTGGAGCACAACGGCCGGACCGACCGGGTGCTGTTCCCGAAGCGGCCGGGCTCGTTCTACCACCTGTCCAAGGTGCACGACAGCCACAACATCGAGTTTGCGTGCCGGATCTGGGACCTGCGGGCCACCGACCTGAACCAGGGCGTGGTCTACGGCCAGCAGACCAACGAGACGGCCAGGGACGAGCGGCTGGCGACCAGGTTCGACTACGACGCGGTGTTCGGCACCGTGCTGAACAGGTTCACCATCCAGGCGGTCATCGGCCACCCGCTGACCGTGTACGGCGAGGGCGGCCAGACCCGCGGCATCATCGATATCCGGGACACGGTCCGCTGCATCCAGCTGGCCTGCGAGAACCCGGCCAACCGGGGCGACTTCCGGGTGTTCAACCAGATGACCGAGTCCATGTCGGTCAAGGAGATCGCCGAGACGATCAAGGCGGCCAGCCCCGAGGAAGTCACGGTCGAGAACCTGGACAACCCGCGGGTGGAGTTGCCCGAGCACTACTACAACGTCAAGCACACCAAGCTGATCGAGCTCGGCCTGGAGCCGCACCTGCTGTCGAACACCCTGATCGAGTCGCTGTTCGAGATCACCAAGCGGTACGCCCACCGGGTCCGCCTCGAGGCGCTGCGCCCGACCGTGAACTGGCGCGAGCCGACCGCGGGCTGAACCCTCCTCCTCCCCGCAGCCGACCGGGCGGACGGGAGAGTCGCGCCACCGTCCGTTCGGTCCGGGCGGGCGGCCGGCTGGGCTGGGAGGGTGACGCCACCGTCCGTTCGGTCCGGTGGGCCGCTGGCTGGGGTGGAAGGGTGACACCACCGTCCGTTCGGTAAAATGATCTTTATATTCCGAACGGGCGGTGGTAGGACACGATGGCGACTTCGGTGTGCGCCACCTGCGGTAACCACTTCCCCGATCCGCGCCCCGGGGTCTGCGCCGTGTGCGCGGACGAACGGCAGTGGGTGCCACCGGGCGGGCAGCGCTGGACCACGCTGGCCGATCTGGCCGCGGCGGGGCACGCCTCCGACATCAGGGCGATCGAGCCCGGGCTGACCGGAATCGGCGCGGAGCCGCCGTTCGCGATCGGGCAGCGCTCGCTGCTGGTTTCGACGGCCGGGGGCAACCTGCTGTGGGACCCGTCCGGGTTCGTCGACGACGCCGCGGTGGCCGCGGTGCGCGAGGCGGGCGGGCTGAGCTTCGTGACCGCCAGCCACCCGCACTTCTACGGCGCGATCGCGGAATGGGCCCGCGAGTTCGGGGCGGAGATCCTGGTCCCGGTGGACGACGCCGCGTGGCTGCGGGCGGGCGAGGGCTTGCGGGTGCGGATGTGGTACGGGACGCTGGCTGTGCTGCCCGGGGTGACGCTTGTCCAGTGCGGCGGGCACTTTGCTGGCAGCGCCGTGCTGCACTGGGCTTCCGGGGCCGACGGGCGCGGGGCGCTGTTCAGCGGCGACACGATCATCGTGACGCCGGGCGAGGACCGAGTGACGTTCGTCTGGTCGGCGCCGAACCGGCTGCCGCTGTCCGAGACGGCGGTGCTAGGCGTGGCCGAGGCGGTACGGCCCTACCAGTTCGACCGGATCTACGGCGGCTGGTGGGCTCCGGTGCTGCGGTCCGGGGCCTGGGAGACGGTCCGGCGCTCGGCCCTGCGGTACATCGAGCACCTGAACGGCACCGCTGCGGCGGTCACGTGATGCCCAGGCGGAGGGTCCAGGTGCCGGCGGCGATCTCGCGGCGCAATTCGTAGACACCCGGGGTCATGCCCGGCCCGGGTGCGGCCTCGATCCGCCAGAACTCCAGGTCCGGCTGCCCGGCCGCGGGCCCGGGAGCCTCGGGGGCCGGGGCCTCGAGGTCCTGCCACCACTCCCGGTTGACGACCCAGTGCTCGAGGATCGCGCGAACGGTATACAGGCGGCCGCGCCATACGAACCTGACCGGCCTGCCGTCGTCCCTGGCTTGAACGTTAACCGGCTCGCCGTACACCCTGCTCATGCCGCTGCCGTCCTCCCTGCCCGCCGCGTGGTGCTCGCCGGGTCCGGCCGGATTGCCCAGGTTGTCGCTGCCGAGCGGGAGGAAGACAGACAGCGCGATCTGTGATCGCCTGGGTTCTGGGGTCGGCGCCGGGTTCGGCCCTGGTGACTGTCATCGAATATAGATTCGTTCGAATAGGGATGCAAATAATCTTTGCTAGCTCTTGCCGCGTGGCAGCCCGGGTCGCTGCTCCGGGTCCAGCCCGAGGCCAGGCGGCATACCTTGCGGAAAAGTCGGTCGCTGAGTTACTTTGTTGGTTCATCCTCAGGCGGCGGGGTCCGCAGGACCTCCAGGGCCCGCGTGAACCAGCGTCGGCCCGGCGAGTCGTCCTGCGCTGACCGGGGCGGGCAGGACGATCTCCTGAGCGTGATGTGCGCCGATTCGGCGGCCGACAGATTCCCAAAGATAAGTGAGGGTGCTTGCCAATTATCGCCCGGCCGTCAGACGGGATCACTAGGCTTACGGCTACTCATTAATGGGGTGGCTGTGGGCGGGGACGCTCAGGGGGTGCTCGCGTAGGGCCACAAGCTGATTCGCGATGCCCGGGGGGGCAGGATGAATACCGGGAAGTTCCGTGCGCTGCCGCTCGTCGCCGCGGCGGTTACCGCCCTGGCCACCGCCGGGTGCACCGCAAGCAGTAACGCCACGCTGTCCGGCCTGGAGGAGACCAACGTCAGGGTCGCCGCCATTCCCACAGTCGACCTGGCCGGCCTGTATATCGCGCTGGACGAGGGGCTGTTCGCCAAGCAGGGGCTGCACGTCACGATCGAGAAGATACCCAGCAGCGCGGCGATCATCAAAGACCAGCTCAAGGGCCAGGTCGACATCAGCGCCGGAGCGTACGAGGGCTACATCTCGGCGCAGGCCGCGGGGGCCAGGTTCCGCATCCTGGCCGAGGCCTCGACCCTGCGACCGGATACTCGCGTGCTGGTCACCACCACGGGCTCGCCCATCACGACCGTCGGTGAGCTGGCCGGCAAGACGATCGGGGTCAACGGGACCAACAGCATCGGGACCCTGCTGATCAGCGCGCTGCTGTCCGAGCACGGAATCTCGCCCTCGGAGGTCACCTTCATCACCGACCAGAAGGGCTTCCCGGCGATGCCCGCCGAGCTCCGCGACGGCTCCTGGGACGCGGCGTTCCTGGCCGAACCCTACGTCACCGTGGCCGCCGAGCAGTACGGCGAGCGGGAACTGGCTGACCTGGACCAGGGTGCCACGCTGAACTTCCCGGTCGACGGGTACGTGGCCACCCGGGCGTGGGCGGAGAAGTACCCGCACACGGCGGCCGCGTTCGTGCGGGCGATCGAGGAGGGACAGGCGCTCGCCGACAGCAACCGGTCCGCCGTCGAGACCGCTATGGCTGAGTCCGACAAACTGCCGACCCTGGTGACCGCGGTCATGGCGTTGCCCGATTTCCCGATCGGTCCGGTGGACGAGACGCGCATCCAGCGCGTGGCCACGGCGATGCTTCAGTTCGGCATCCTCGGCCAGCAGTACACCGCCGAGGTGAAGCAGGGGACCCTGATCAAGTCGATGATCGATCCCGGTTCCTGAGGACCGCCTTAACTCGGCAGCTCCGCGACGCCCTGGGCCACCGCGCACGGCGCGCACAGCGATACGTCCGCGCCGTTGAGCCGGCGGGTCAGGACCGCCTTGCCGTCACATACGCCCTTGTCGTCCGGGTGTGCCGTGCCGCACGGGCAACGGCAGGCCCGCCAGTCTCCGGACAGGGTGGCCTTGCCGGCCTCGACCGCGGCCTGGATCGCCGGCTCGAGTTTGTCCCGGGCCTCGGTGGTGGCGGAGGAGATCCGCTGACTCCACTCGTTCAGGGCGTCCTTAGCCGCCTGCCAGGCCGCGAGGAACTGCCGGGCCGGATGATCATTGTTATCGCCCATGACCGCATTTTCTCACCTGTGGCCGATGCTGACCAGTGCCGGGACCGGCTTATGGGTTCTTACGGGATCCAGCCGGGAGAGGGGAAGGACGCCAGCATTTCGCGGACCTCGGCGGCGATGCGCTCGAGTACCGCCTCGTCGTCCTTGGTGGCGGCGGTGATGGCCTCGTCCATCCAGGCGGCGATCGGCGTCATGTGCTCCTCGCGCAGGCCGCGGGTGGTGATCGCGGGGGTGCCGATCCGCAGGCCCGACGGGTCGAACGGCTTGCGCTGGTCGAAGGGCACCGTGTTGTAGTTCGTCTCGATGCCGGCCCGGTCCAGTGCCTTGGCGGCGGGCTTGCCGCCGATGCCCTTCGAGGTGAGGTCGATCAGGATCAGGTGGTTGTCCGTGCCGCCGGAGACCAGGTCGTAGCCGCGGGACAGCAGCGCGTCGGCCAGCGCCTTCGCGTTCTTGACGACCTGGTGGGCGTAGTCGCGGAACTCGGGTCGGGCGGCCTCGTGCAGCGCCACCGCGATCGCGGCCGTCGTCTGGTTGTGCGGACCGCCCTGCAGGCCCGGGAACACGGCCCGGTCCAGGGCGGAGGCGTATTCGGCGGTGGACATGATCATCGCGCCGCGCGGGCCCCGGAGCGTCTTGTGCGTGGTCGTGGTGATCACGGGGGCGTACCCGACGGGCGATGGGTGCGCGCCGCCCGCGATCAGCCCGGCGATGTGCGCGATGTCGGCGATGAGGATCGCCCCGGCGTCGGCGGCGATGGCGGCGAAGGCCGGGAAGTCGATCGTCCGCGGGATCGCGGTGCCGCCGCAGAAGATGATCTTGGGCCGCTCCTTGAGCGCCAGGTCGCGGACCTCGTCCAGGTCGACGCGGCCGGTGTCGTGACGCACCCCGTACTGGACGGCGTGGAACCACTTGCCGGTCGCCGAGACGGACCAGCCGTGCGTGAGGTGGCCCCCCATGGGGAGCGCCATGCCCATGATGGTGTCCCCCGGCTGGCAGAACGCCAGGTAGACGGCGAGGTTCGCGGGCGAGCCGGAATACGGCTGCACGTTGGCGTGGTCGACTCCGAACAGCGCCTTCGCCCGGTCCCTGGCTATCGTCTCGACCTGGTCGATGAACTGCTGTCCCTCGTAGTAGCGGCGGCCGGGGTAGCCCTCGGAGTACTTGTTGGTCAGCACGCTGCCGGACGCCTCGAGCACGGCCACCGACACGTAGTTCTCCGACGGGATCAGCCGGGCCTTGTCGTGCTGCCTGCGGGCCTCGTCCTGGATGAGCACGGCGATCTCGGGATCGGAGCTCTCGACGTTCGGGATGGGCGGGTTGTGCATGACAGGACCTCCTCGCTGATGAGGCTACACACCGAGGCGCACGCAGGTCACGGGGGCACGCACCAAGGATCGTTCGGTACCTTCGTCGGGGAACACCACAAGAGACGGGGTCGGACATGTCCACGAGAATCATCCTCGACTGCGACCCAGGGATCGACGACGCGCTCGCGATCGCGTTCGCGCACGGGGACCCCGGGATTGACCTGCTCGGCATCACCACGGTCGCGGGTAACGTCGGGCTGGCCCAAACCACGGAGAACGCGCTCGCGGTGTGCGAGTTCATCGGCGCCGCCGGGATACCGGTGACCGCGGGCTGCGCCGGGCCGCTGCTGCGGCCGATGCTGGACGCCCGGGATGTGCACGGCGACTCGGGACTGGGCGGCGCCACCCTGCCGCCGCCGGTGACCAGCCCGGCCGCCGGGCACGCCATCGACTACATCATCGACACCGTACGGGCCGCCCCCGGCGAGATCACGCTGGTCGCGACCGGCCCGCTGACCAACATCGCGCTGGCCGTGCTGCGTGAGCCGCGGCTGGCCGGCTGGGTCCGCGAATTCGTGATCATGGGCGGGTCGACGGGCCGCGGGAACACCACGCCCGCCGCTGAGTTCAACATCTGGGCCGACCCGGAGGCCGCGGCGGTGGTGTTCCGGGCCGGCTGGACCGTCATCATGGTGGGGCTGGACGTGACCCTGCGGACCGGGGCCGACGCGGCGGTGATGCAGCGGATGCGCGACCTCGGACCGCTCGGCACCGAGTTGCTGCTGCCGGCCCTCGAGCAGTACCGGTCGGTCAGCGAGGGGGCCGGACCGCCGGTGCATGACGTCTGCGCGGTGGCCTGGATCGCGCGGCCTGAGCTGTTCGGGCTGGTCTCGGCTCAGGTCGACGTGGAGACCACCGGGCAGCTGACCTCCGGGATGACGGTCACCGACTTCGAGGCGCCCGGCGTGGCCGGCGGCAACGCCAGGGTCGCGATGGACATTGACGTCGAAGGCTTCTGGGAGCTGACGCTCGGCGCCTACCGCCGGGTGGCCCAGGCCATGCGCCTTTGACCAGCTCGGCTAGGAAAACCATGAGCGCTCCCCGGTACCGTGAAGCCGGCCGACAGCTTATTCGCGGATCACTCTCAGGCTGCGTTCAGCCTGAGCCGGGGGACGTCCAAGACCCGCGGCCCACCCTTACCGTCATGAACAACATGTATGACACGCCAGCCGGGGACAGCACCGTCCCGGCGGGCACAACCGACCCTTCGACGCGATCCCGCAAGAAGTGGCTGCTCGGCTGGGGCGTCGGCATCACGCTGGCCGGCTTCCTGGCCGGCGGCGTGATCGCGCTGGCGATGTCCGGCGGTTCCGCCCCCGTCGCCAGCACCACGCCCGCGGCCAGCACGGCGCCCGCGGCCAGCCAGGCTCAGGGAACGATGCTGAACTCCGAGCTCAACACCGCGAGCAGCACCGCGCCCGCCGCGTCGTGGCCACGCATCAGGCGGGCGCTCGCGCGGCTGCGCGCCCTCGGCGGCGTGCATGGCGAATTCACCTACCACAACAAGACCGGCTTCCACACGCTCGCCTTCGAACGCGGCGCGATCCAGTCGGTGAGCGGAAACGACGTCGTGGTCATCGCGCCCGACGGCACGACCTGGACCTGGCTGATCGTGAGCGACACGGTGGTCAGGCAGAACGGCAGCAAGACCACGACCGGCGCGCTGTCACCGGGCGAGACCGTGTTCGCCGGAGGCCCGGTCGTGAACGGGGCCAGGGATGCCCGGCTGATCGTCATCAGGCCGGCCGGATCTGGCTCCACCCCGTCAGGATCCGGTTCCTCCTCGAGCCCGGCAGGAACATCAGTGAGCTAACCGATCACGCATGCGGCGGCGCGCTTCTGGCCTCGGGCGCGCCGCGTCATGTTGCACACCCCAGGGTGCTTCTATGCTGGACAATGAAACGTGAGATGCCATGGCAGACGGTGACCGTATCCCCAAGGTGCTCGTTGTCGACGACGAGCCGAACATCCGCGAGCTCGTCGAGGTCGCGCTGAAGTTCCACGGCTGCGCGGTCGCGGTCAGCGCCGGCGGCAAGGATGCGCTGCGCCAGGTGCAGACCTACCAGCCGGACCTGATGATCCTCGACGTGATGCTGCCCGACATGGACGGCTTCGAGGTCTGCCGCGCGCTGCGCGCGGACGGCAACGACGTCCCGGTCATCTTCCTGACCGCGCGGGACACCACCTCCGACACCATCCGCGGGCTCACGCTCGGCGGCGACGACTACGTGACCAAGCCGTTCTCCGTCGAGGCGCTGGTGGCCCGGGTCAGAGCGGTGCTGCGCCGGACCACGCGCGTGCCCGAAGACGGCGCCGAGCCGGGCGACGGCGCCCTGTTGCAGGTGGGCGACCTCGAGCTCGATGAAGAGCACTGGATCGTGCGCCGCGGCGGGACTCAGGTCGAGCTTTCGCCGACGGAGTTCCGGCTGCTCGCCTACTTGATGCGGAACCAGGGACGGATGCTCACCAGGCAGCAGCTGCTGGAGAACGTGTGGGGCTGGGAGTTCGCCGGCCAGTCGCAGGTCGTGGAGACCTACGTCAGCTACCTGCGCCGTAAGCTCGACCCGCTCGGCCCACCGCTGATCCACACCCAGCGCGGCGTCGGGTACAGCCTGAGGCTGCCGCCGGAAACCGAACGCGCCAGCAGATGAGGCTCACGCGTCAGCAGAAGAGCGGACGCAGCAGGCTTTCGCTGCGGTCGCGGTTGCTGGCCGGGCTCATCACCATCACCGCCCTGTTCCTTATCGTCATGGGCGTGGTCACCACGGTGGTCCTGGAGACCTCCGAGCGGGACCAGTTCAATTCCGAGCTGGTCCTCACCACCCGGGTCAAGCTGAACGCCCTCAGCGACCTGCAGGGCGGTTATGCGGTCGCTTACCTTGACCTGGCGACCCGGTCGGTGACCCCGGTGTCCTCGCCGTCGGCGGCAACATCCGAACTGCAGGGACTGCTCGGTAACCTGACCGGCCTGGGGTCGCTACTGGCCTTCAGGGCGCAGTATCCGTCAGGCGAGCTGTTCAGCGTCGCGCGGCCGGGCGGGCCGGCCCTGACCGCGATCTGGCGGCTGGTCACCGCCAAGGAGACGGCGCACAGCGGCGGGGTAGTGCCGGTGTCGCCGACGGGCGGCGTGCTGGTCATCGCGCGGCCAGATAGCGCCGTGGGCAGCCAGGTGCGCGGCCTGGTCCTGGCCGAGCTGATCACGGGCGCGGTGCTGCTCGCGCTGCTCGCGCTGGGCGGCCGGTGGCTGATCAGCCGCGGCCTCGCGCCGCTGGACCGGATGGCCAGCACGGCCGACATGATCACCAGCCGGGGCGACCTGACCGCCCGGATGCCGGACCCCGGCGACCACGCCGAGGCGGGCCGGCTGGCCGCGGCCATCAACACGATGCTGGACCGGATCCAGCAGGCCTTCCGGGCCAGGTGGGCGTCTGAGCAGAAGGTCCGCCAGTTCGCCGCGGACGCCTCGCACGAGCTGCGCACGCCGCTCACTACCATCCGCGGCTACGCCGAGCTGTACCGGCAGGGCGCGCTCGGTCCCGACCGGCTGCCGAACGCCATGCGGCGCATCGAGCAGGAAGCGGACCGGATGTCCAGCCTGGTCGCCGAGCTGCTCGAGCTCGCCCGGCTGGACCGTGACTCCTCCCTCGACCTGACCGAGACCGACCTGGCCGAACTGGTCAGCGACGCGGTCGCCGACGCCAAGGCGGTCGAGCCGGACCGGCCGCTCAGCGCTACCATGCCGCCCCGCCTGATCGTGGTGGCGGACGAGCCGCGGCTCCGGCAGGTGCTCGCGAACCTGCTCGGCAACGTGCGGGAGCACACCGCGCCGGACACTCCGGTCGCGGTCCGGCTCGCCCCGGCCGGCGATGGCGCGCTGCTCGAGGTGACCGACGCGGGCCAGGGCATGAGCGAGGAGGCGGCGGCGCGCGCCTTCGACCGCTTCTACCGCGGTACCGGGTCCGACGGCAACGGCGGCCACGGCAGCGGTCTTGGCCTGTCCATCGTGCAGGCGATCGCCGCAGCGCACGGCGGCCACGCCATGCTCCGGTCCGCGGCCGGGGCCGGTACCAGCGTTCAGGTCTGGATCCCGATCCGCCCCCCGACTCAGCTCTCCGACGATTCCCACGATGCGGAGCGGGCACCGCAGCCGGACCCCGCGTACAACTGATCGCTTCTCTCCGCTAACGGTTGCGTCGTTCCGACTGAGCAGTACACGGCGGCGAACTACGGTTAGGCGCATGCAGGACCGGCAGCTGGTCGCGGCCATCGCCGCAGGTGACCCGGGCGGGCTCGCCGAGGTGTACGACCGTTACGCCGCGTCGCTCTACGCCTACTGCCGGTTCGTGCTGCCCGACTCCGCTGCCCCGGATGACGCGGCCTGCGCCGTGCGGGACACCTTCATCATCGCCACCTCCCGGCTCCAGGGGCTCCGCGACCCGGACCGGCTTCGCGCCTGGCTGCACGCGGTCGCGCGGAACGAATGCCTGCGCCGGCTCGGCGAGGATGCTGCCGCGGGGCTGGCCGGCCGCGCCGGGCCGCCGGACCCGGACGGCCCGGTGCCGGCGGTGACGCCCCCCGCCGAGCTGCGCGAGCAGGTGCTGTCGGCGTGCGCC
>JASHVM010000411.1:0-11280 GCA_030044595.1 Streptosporangiaceae bacterium | reverse complement strand
AAGAGCCGCGCCTCAAATACGCGCAAGAATGCGCAAAAGCCACTTTCAGGACAAAACTTCATCCGGATCTGTCTCGTCTAACCACATCGTTGGCCCCGTGATGTTGTTCTAACCACATCGCGGGGCCAACGATGTGGTTCTGGGCGTTCCGGTTGCGGGACAGTTGGGATGAATGGGGCTTTCGGGTATCACGAGGTCGTGCGGGGACCTGGAGTAGCGCGGTCACGCCGAGAGCGGCGGGCACCGCCGGGCGCCGGGCGGGTCCCGGCTTGGCCGGGCGGGCCTGGCGGGGCTGGCCAAGCGGGACGGGCTTGGCGGGGCTAGGCCTCTATTACTACGGGGATGATCATGGGGCGGCGGCGGTAGTTGTCGCTGACCCACTTGCCGACGATGCGGCGGGCGAGCTGGCTGATCTGGTGCGCGTCGCTGATGCCGTCGGCGGCGGCCATGGCCAGCGCGTCCTCGATCTTGGGCAGCACCTCGGCGAACGCCGCGTCGTCGATGCCCGAGCCGCGGGCGTGGATCTCGGGGCCTGCCACCATCTTGCCGGAGCTGGCGTCGACCACGATCACCACCGACACGAAGCCTTCCTCGCCGAGAATGCGTCGGTCCTTGAGCTGGGACTCGGTGACCTCGCCCACGGTGAGCCCGTCGACGTACAGGTAGCCGCAGGGCACCGCGCCGACCACGGAGGCCTGGCCATCCACCAGGTCGACGACCACGCCGTCCTCGGCGATCACGATGTTGCCGTCGGGCACGCCGGACAGCGAAGCCAGGCGCGCGTGCGCCCGCAGGTGCCGCCACTCGCCGTGCACCGGCATGAAGTTCCGCGGCTTGACCAGGTTCAGCACGTAGAGCAGCTCGCCGGCGGGCGCGTGCCCCGATACGTGCACCAGGTCGGAGCCTCGGTGCACGACGCGCGCGCCGAGGCGGGTGAGCCCGTTGATCACCCGGTAGACCGCCGTCTCGTTCCCGGGGATCAGCGAGGACGCCAGGATCACGGTGTCGCCCGCGGCGATCCGGATGGGGTGGTCGCGCCCGGCCATCCGGGTCAGGGCCGACATCGGCTCGCCCTGCGAGCCGGTGGAGATCAGCACGACGTCGCCGGGCGGCATCTCCTCGGCCTCGCGCAAGTCGACCAGGAGCCCGCCGGGAACCAGCAGGTAGCCGAGGTCACGGGCGACGCCCATGTTCCGCACCATGGACCGGCCGACGAACGCGACCTTGCGCTTGTGCTTCACCGCGGCGTCGAGCACCTGCTGCACGCGGTGTACGTGCGACGCGAAGCACGCGACGATGATGCGTTGCTCGGTGCTGGCGAAGATCTCGTCAAGCACGGGCGCGATCTCGCGCTCCGACGTCACCACGCCGGGCACCTCGGCGTTGGTCGAGTCGGACATCAGCAGGTCGACGCCTTCGGCGCCGAGCCGGGCGAACCCGGCCAGGTCGGTCAGCCTGCCGTCCAGAGGCAGCTGGTCCATCTTGAAGTCGCCCGTGTGCAGCACGACGCCGGCCGGGGTACGGATGGCCAGGGCGAGCGCGTCCGGGATCGAGTGATTGACGGCGAAGAACTCGCACTCGAAGGGGCCGAACGACCTGTAGTACCCCTCCGCGACCTCGACCGTGACCGGATCCACGCGGTGCTCGGATAGCTTGCTGCGGACCAGGGCGAGGGTCAGCTTGGAGCCCACGAGCGGGATGTCCTCACGCTCCCTGAGCAGGTAGGGAATCGCGCCGATGTGGTCCTCGTGCGCGTGCGTGAGGATGAGCGCCTCCACCCGGTCGAGCCGGCCGGACAGGTAGCTGAAGTCGGGCAGGATCAGGTCCACGCCGGGCTGGTCAGGATCGGGGAACAGCACCCCGCAGTCCACCACGAGCAGCCGACCGCGGTACTCGAAGACCGTCATGTTCCGGCCGATCTCGCCGATCCCGCCCAGGGCCACGATGCGCAGGCCGTCGCGCCGCAACGCAGGAGGCGGGGTGAGCTCCGGGTGGGGGTGGCTCACGCGGCCGTCCCCGGCAGCTTCACGCCGCCAGCGGTGAGGTCCAGGACCAGCTGGTGCCGTTCGGCGGCGGTGGCGGCCAGCAACGGGGCGCGCATCGCGCCACCCGGCAAGCCGAGCAGGTCAAGCGCTGCCTTGGTCATCACCGCGCCCTGGTTACGGAACATCCCGTCGTACACCGGAATCAGCTCGTAGTGGGTCTGCCGGGCCCGGGTGACATCGCCGGCCCCGAACGCGTCGATCATCTCGTGCAGCCGGTCTCCCACCACGTGGCCGACCACGCTGATGAAGCCGACGGCGCCGAGGGAGAGCCAGGGCAGGTTCAGCATGTCCGAGCCGCAGTAATAGACAAGGTCGGTCCGGGCCAGCACGTGCGAGGTGGCGGACGCGTCGTCCTTGGCGTCCTTGACGCCGACGATCCGGGGATGCGAGGCCAGCCGGACCAGGGTCTCGGTGGCCACAGCCGCGGCGGTACGACCGGGTATGTCGTAGATGAGCACGGGCAGGCCGGTGGCGTCGGCGACCGCGGTGAAATGAGCCTCGAGCGCCGGCTGGGGCGGCTTGTTGTAATAAGGGGTAACCACCAGCAGGCCGTGCGCCCCGGCCCGTTCGGCGGACCGGGCCAGCTCGATGGTGTGCGACGTGACGTTCGTGCCGACCCCGGCCACCACCTTCGCGCGCCCGCCTGCCGCTTCAAGCACCACCCGGAGCAGGCGGTCCTTCTCCGCATCGGTCGTGGTCGGCGCCTCACCGGTGGTGCCGTTCACCACCAGTCCGTCGTTGCGCATGTCGGTGACAAGGTAGTCGACGAGGCTGGCGGCCCCGTCGTAGTCGACGGCCCCGTCTGGGGTCATGGGGGTGATCATCGCCGTGATCATTCGGCCGAACGGCGCGCTGCTCGTCGTCATACCCGAACGCTACCCTGCAGCAAGGTGCGCAGAGTAGCCGGCTTACCGCCCGGCCGGTGAGAAATCCCGCCAGGCCGGTGCGGCCGCGATCCGGTTGCGGCGGCTGGTGCGGCCGGTGCCAGCAGGAAAGACGCTAGCCGAAACGGCGCAGCTGGAATGCCAGCGCTTCCCGGAGCTCGGCCGCGGTGTCGGCGTCTAGGGTCATGGCGAACTCCGGGTCGTTGGGGTCGTTGGGGTCGTTGGGTTCCCGGTCCGCGAGCGGCCGGGCGTGCCCGAGCCGGGTCGCCCACCAGCGGCCGGCTTGGGACTGCCAGACATGCCACGCGGGGTAATCCTGCTCGATCATGGCTGGCTCGTCAGCCACCTCGGCCTCCACTGCGGTCGCCGACTGCCTGGTCATCGCTGGCTCCTGACCCGTTGGTGCTGGTCGTGTTGGTCGCCCGGGGCTTGGGGGGTGGGTGGGGGCGGTCGCCCGGGGCGGGGGCGGGTGGCGGGTGCCCCGGCCCCGGGCGGCTGCGGGGTAGCGGGTTACAAGCCGCCGGCCGGGCTGGTCAGCGCGGTGGTGGCCTGGGACTGGGCGGCGGACAGCGCTGCCGATGGCGAGGTCGACCCGGCCAGGGCGGCGTTGATGTTGGTGTAGATCGCGGTGGACAGCGCCGGGTAGTTCGGCGTGCCCGCGGGCCGCGGCACCAGCTTGGTCTTGCCCACGATGGCCAGCACCGGGTTCAGCGCGATGACCGTGGGCGAGGTCCGCACCGACTCCACGGTGGGGATCTCGGAGAACTCGGTGGCCAAGATGGTCTGCGCCTCCGTGCTGGACAAGAACTTGATGAAGGTCAGGTCGGCGGCGATGTTCTTGCTGTGCGGGTTGATGTACATGTTCCAGCCGCCGATGTTGGAGTACCCGGGGGTCGGCTGGCCGGCGAACGTCGGCATCGGCTCCACGCCCACCTTCCCGACCACCGAGGAGGTCGCCGGGGTGTTCGCGTCGGACCAGGCGTAGTCCCAGTTCCGCAGGAACGCCGCGTCGCCGTCGGCGAACGCGCTCATCGCCTGCGGCTCCTGGAACGTGGTCACCGCCGCCGGGGTGGCCCCGGAGGTGATCAGGCCGCGCATGAAGGTCACCGCCTTCAGCGCCGCCGCCGAATCCAGCGTCGCCTTGGTGTAATTGGCGTTGGTCACCGTGCCGCCCGCGTCCGTCAGGTACTCCATGAAGTCGCACGTCAGGCCCTCATACGAGTCGCCCTGCCAGACGAACCCGTACTTCACCAGGCCCTTGCTCACCAGCGTCTTGGCGTCGGACTCCAGCTGCTCCCAGGTCGTCGGCGGCGACATCCCCTCCTTGGCCAGCAGGTCCTTGCGGTAGTACAAGAACCCCTGGTCCTCGAACAGCGGCGAGCCGTACACCTTCCCGTCGTAGGTCGCCCCCGAGACCAGCCCCGGCGCGAACTTCGCCCAGTAGCTGGCCGGCAGGTAATCCGACAACGGCACCGCCAGCTGATGCTCGCCGAACTGAGCCGGCCAGATCACGTCCCCCATGAACACGTCCGGCGTCGACGACCCGCCCGAGATCTCCGTGGCCAGCGTGGCCCGGTTCGTATCGGTATTAGTCGGCGCCGACACCAGCGTCACGTGGATATTCGGGTACAGCTTCTCGAACGCGTTGATCAGCACCGTCCGGGTATCCCCGTACTTGGTCGTCGTGATCGGGCTCGCCGACCACACGATCGACCCCGACGTCGCGTTCCCCGGCGCCGCCGACGTCCCCGACACCGGCGCGCTCGTCGTAGTGCTGGTCGGCGAACTACTGCTGCTGCTGCAGCCAGCCGCGCTCAGCGACCCGACCACCACCGCCAGCACCGCCAGCAGCCACGGCCGGGCCCACCGGCTTCTCGAACCCCTAAACGATCTTCCACGAGCCATTTATGCTCCTCTGAAGAGTAGCTGATTGCTGACTTCCTGTAATGGAACTTGCGAACGAGCTGTCAGGTGACTGTGCGCCTTTCTGGGCCTGGCCTGCGGCTACCCGGTCTGGTCCGGGTCCGCCGGGGGTCCGCCCGGGTCTGTCCGGTGGTGTCCGGATGTACCGGTTCGGTCTCCGGGCTGGCCGGCCCCCGTGCGGTCAGCCCAGCTATGCTCCGTTCCGGCCTGGTAAGCCGTCACGGATGATCTGGGTCAGCTGCGCGGCCATCTCGGCGAGGGCCTGCTGGGGTTGCTTCTGACGCGTGAGGGCCTGGTAGACCGCGCTGGAGATGGCCAGGCTGGCCTGGTCATAGTTGGTAATCGCCGGGCGCGGCTGCGCCGAATCGATGGCCTGCTCGAGCACGGGCAGGTACCGATAGCTCCGCGCCAGGCTCTTATTCGTGTAGAGCTCGGTCCAGACGGGGGGAAATGAACCCTGCTTGAGCATCTCCCTTTCGTTGGGCAGGTCCGTCATGTACTTGATAAAGGCCAGCGCCGTCTGCTGGTGCTGGGAATAGGCGCTGATCGCGAGGTTGGCGCCGCCCAGGGAACTGGATCCCGTACCGTCCGGACCCGGCAGCGCCACGACCCCGAACTTCCCGTACACCTTGTTGGCCGGGCCGGGTGCCGACAGCGCCGCGTAGACGTCGGGCCAGTTGTCCATGAACAGGAACTTGCCGGCCTCGAACGCGGCCTGGGCCGACTCTTCCTCGTAGGTGAGCGTGACCTTCGGGATCCAGCCCTGCCGGAACCCGTTCACCAGGAACTCGAGCCCCTTGAGCGCCTGGGGCGAGTCCACGGTGACCTTCGTGCCGTCGGCGGAGAGGATCGATCCCCCGGCCGACTGGACGGCCGCGGCGAAGTTGACCGTCAGCCCCTCGTACGGGGCAAACGTGCCCGCGTAGCCGTACAGCCCGTACTTCGGCGCCACGGTCTCGGCCAGCTGCTGCAGCTGGGCCCAGGTCGTGGGGGGCTGCTTGCCCGCCTTGGCGAGGATGTCCTTTCGGTAGTAAAGGAGGTCCGCGTTGCTGTAGTCGGGCACGGCGTACAGCCGGCCCTGGTACATGGCCGTGTCAACGGCCGGCTTGAGGAAATCGTTCAGCGGGAACTTGCTCTCGGGCAGCGGGATGATCCAGCCGTTGGAGGCGAACTCCGCGGTCCAGATGACGTCCATGTCGATGACGTCGTACAGGTCGCTCTTGGCCTGCAGATTGGCGACCAGCTGGGCCAGCTGGTCGTTGGCGGACTCAGGCAGCAGGAGCAAGGTGACCTTCTGGCCGGGATAGCGCTCGTTCCAGCCGGCGATCACGTCCTGCAGCCAGCCGGAGTCATCCTTGCCGATGGCGAAGGTAATCGGGCCGATCCCGTTGGTCAACGGGGCCGAACCGCCTGCTGAGGTGCTGGCAGAGGTGCATCCCGCCATGAGCAGGAGGCCCGCAACGACGATGGCGATACCAGGCATCGCACGCCGCATGCGGGCCACCACCCCACCAATGTCCGGTGCATTAGTAGATGCATGTTATGCACCGCTGTTAGGTATATGTCAACAGGATCACATAACGAGTCGGGCATGTTTCGTGGCGTGCGTTTCGCCGCGTCCGCCGACCGGGATACGCGCCGGATAAGTTCATCGGGCATTAGGGCTTACATAGTTGTTATGCACAGCGGTAATCTGAGCGCGGGTCTACCAGGCCCATGGAGGTGACGGGTCGTGCGGCAGCCCTTGCTGGCGCTTCTCGCTAAAGAGCCAGCTCACGGCTACGAGCTGAAGCTTGCGCTGGAACAGATCTTCGGCCAGGCGTACCCGTCGCCCAACATCGGGCAGGTCTACGTCACGCTGAAGCGCCTCGAGCAGGATGGGCTCGTCTGCAGCCAGGACGTGGCGCAGACCACCCGTCCCAACAAGCGCGTCTACGAGCTGACGCCCGCAGGCCGCGAAGCCCTCAGAGCCTGGGTCGACGAGCCGATCGACGGGCCTCGCATCCGTGACGAGTTCTTCATCAAGCTGGTGCTCGCCCCCATGGCGGGCCTGGCGGACCGGATGGCGCTCATGAACTCCCAGCGCAGGCATTATCTCAGCCTCATGCGTCGGCTCACCGAACTGCAGGCCGACGCGGACTCAGCGGACACCGCAGCCCGGCTGCTCATCGAGGGCGCCATCTTGCACCTGCAGGCCGATCTCGACTGGCTGGAACGATGCCAGGAGGAACTTGTGTGAGCCGTTCAGCGCCGAAAGGCTTGCCGTGGCCGCCCAAAGATAGTCCCCCGGCACGGGGGTTCCGAGGGGACGGCGAGGGAGGTACGGGGAAACGGATCCCCCGGCCGGGGGGAGTCAGGAGAGGTGACAGAGCTCGTCCCCCCGAGGCAGCACTGCTCAGGACCTCCGGGCTCGTCAAGGTTTACCGTGCCGACGGAGTATCGGTCGAGGCCGTGCGCGGGGTTGACATCGAGGTCGCCATCGGCGAGTTCGTCGCGATCATGGGCCCGTCCGGCTCGGGCAAGTCCACCTTGCTGCACGTCCTCGGCGGGCTGGAGCCAGCCACGAGCGGTGAAATCTGGCTACGCGGGCAGCGCGTCGACGGCCTGTCCACAGCCGGCTGGGCGATCCTGCGCCGCAGGCACGTCGGGTTCGTCTTCCAGTTTTTCAACCTGCTGTCCAACATGACCGTCGCCGACAACGTGGAGTTGCCCGCGCTGCTCGCGGGCGCGACCGCCCGACAGGCGAGAAAGCGCAGGGAAGAGCTGCTAGCCGAGCTCGGGCTGGCAGACAAGGCAGGCGCGGCGCCGGCCCGGCTGTCCGGCGGGGAACAGCAGCGCGTCGCGCTGGCGCGCGCGCTCGCCAACGAGCCGAGCCTGCTGCTGGCGGACGAGCCGACCGGCAACCTGGACAGCTCCAATACCCGCGATGTGCTCAGGCTGCTGCGCCGCGCGCACGACCGCGGTCAGGCGATCCTGATGGTCACGCACGATGCTCGCGTGGCGAGCCTGGCCGACCGGGTGATCAATCTGTTCGACGGGATGGTGGCCGATGACGCCGCCATCGTTCCCGGCCCGCGCGGCGTGAACGGCGTCCGTGACGTCCTGGAGCTGAGAGGCTGACGGATGCGGGGCACGCTGCGGTGGGCGCGCGCAGATTTGCGTGCTCGCCGCGGCCAGGCCTTGCTCACCGTCGGCGTCATCGCCGGGGTGGTGGCCGCGCTCCTCATCGCCACGATGCTCCTCCAGGGTGCCCTCAACCCATGGCAGCAACTGTTCGCCCGGACCCGCGGGGCGGACGTGCTGATCTACTTCCAGAACGGGACCAATACCAGCGAGCTCAGCTCGCTGCCGGGAGTCCAGGCGGTCGGCCGGCCCTATCAGGCCGCGTCGGCCACCCTGGAGCAGGGCCCGGTGAAGTCGCCCGTCCAACTTCGCGCCCTGACGCCCGTCCTGCCCGCCATGTCCGCGCCGCTCGTGGTCGCGGGAACCTGGCTGCGGGCCTCGCAGCGCGACGGCGCCGTCCTGGAGGCGTCTTTCGCCCAGGCGGTCCACGTCGGGGTCGGCGCCCGCATCCTCGTCGACGGCATCGACGGCACCACGGTCTGGATGCAGGTCATCGGCATCGCCGACACTGCCGACCAGGGCTTCTACCCGCAATGGACACCCGGCCTGATCTGGGTGCAGCCCGGGCTGCTGAGGCAGGTCGAACCGAACCCGAGCGAGACCCAGGAGGTCGTCGGCCTCCGCCTGGACGACAGCTCTGCGGTGGCCACCAGCCAGGTCGTGCAGACCATCTGGAATCTCTATAACGGCCCGACCGAGAACTCGGCGGTCGAGCGCTACTCCACCTGGCAGCAGGTACAGAACTCGATGGCCAGCAACGACCGGCTGCTGGGGTTGCTGCTCGCCTTGTTCGGGATCATCGCGCTGCTGGCCGCCCCGTGCGCCATCGCCAACGTCACGGCGGGCCGGGTGCTGATGCAGCGGCAGGACATCGCGATGCTGAAGGCCCTGGGATTCACCCCCGGCCAGGTGGTACGGATGCTGCTCGCCGAGCAGACGGCGCTGGGGGCCGCCGGAGCCGCGCTCGGGCTGGTCGCGGCCCGGATCGTGACCTCATCGGAGTTCCTGCGGCCACCCGACGGCAGCCCGGTGGGCCTGGCGCCGCTTTCCGGTTCGTGGCTGGCACTCATCGGGGTCGGCACGGTACTCACCGTCGCGCTCGCCACGGTCATCCCCGCCTGGTGGGCGGGCACAGTGTCGCCGATCGCGGCGGTCCAGCCGAGCCCGCCGCGAGGCCATCTGTCCCTGATCGCCCGGCTGGGTCTGCTGGTCCACCTGCCGGCCGCGCTCGTGCTCGGCGCCCGGGACTGCCTGACCCGGCGGCTGCCCGCGCTGCTGACCGTATTCGGCTTGGCCATCCCCATGGTCATGATCACCATCGCGCTGACCTGCTGGTCGACCATTGACGGGTTCACCAGGGACCCCGCGAGGATCGGCCTGGCGGCGGCGGTCACGGTGAGCCAGGGAGGCCTGCCCAGCAGGCAGGCCCTGGCTCTGATCGGTCATGACGACCAAGTTCTCGCGTACTATCCGAGCGCCGAGTTCGACACGCTGCTGCCGGGCGCCAACGGCACCTTCGTCGCCCGGGCCATGGGATATTCCTGGCGGCCCTATCCGTTCCAGGTAGTCCAGGGGCGGATGTTCCACGCGGCGAACGAGGCGGTTGCGGGCCAGGGCTTCCTTGACCTGATGCACATCGGTGTCGGCGCGTGGATCTCGCCGACGATCGACGGCGTACCGGTGATCTTGCACATCGTGGGCCGGACCCTCGAGCCGGACAACAACGGGGACGTCCTCGATTTCGGGCTCGACGCGCTGAGGGACGCGGGCAGCGCGCCCCCGCAGCTGATGTACAGCCTGGTGCTGAAGCCGGGGGTGTCCGCCGCCGCGGCGCGGACCCAGCTGCTGCGGGCCTCGCATGACCAGCTCGACGTCCAGCTAGCGGCCAATCCGGCCAGCGGGCTCGGGGTCATGCAGGTGGTGATCGCCGTTTCAGTCATCGTGCTGGCCGTCATCGCGCTGGCGAACCTGCTCACCGCGACCGCGGTCGGGCTGCGGGATCACCGGCACGAGGTTGGCGTGCTCAAGGCCATGGGACTCACGCCGCGCCAGGTGATGGCGACCCTGGTGGTCAACGCGACGATCCTGACCGCGATAGGGGTGACCAGCGGGATACTGGCGGGCCTGGTCATCGCGCCGCGGCTGATCAACATGCAGGGCCAGACGAGCGGCATCGGCTCAGGCATCGCGGCCGGCCTATCGGCCCTGACCATCGCCGAGATCCTGGCGGTGGCGCTGGCCATCGCCGCGGCCGCGTCGCTTTTCCTAGCTCGCCACACCACCTGGATGGCAGACTCCGCGCAGCTGCACAGCCCGACCCGCCCGTCGCGACCGCGGGCGCACGCCTCATCGCTGCGGAATCCCTAGGAGGCGCCAGACATCGAAATCTGCCCATCGCCTGAGCAGGCACGCCAGTAGGCCGACCGCGCCTTCCGACATGGCCGTCCGGAGCCGTTACGGCATAAGACAACGTTGGCTCAACTCGTTTTCTGCATACTCTGCGACACGGCGCGCCGATCCTTTGCAGTGGCGCCCGCAAGGATTAGGCTTACGCTCGAAAAATCGGGATCATCGTCACTGCCAGGTCATTCTTCACCTGGCCGAGACAGCGGCGTCACAGTTTGGAAACGAGATGGAAACTGGTCTTGACCATCAGGGAACGTTCTATCAGGCTGTGAGATAACGTTTTCTCCGGAGACTGGGTGCTCCGGCTCAGGCTCAAGGGAGCCCGCATGAGTCATCCCCGCCTGACGACAGGGAGAGCCGCAACCCGAGCCCTCCCAGGTGCCCCAGCCGCCCACCGAAAGGGGCGCAGTGGAGACAGTCGCCTGCACACCCGGCCGCGAGTCCGCTCACCTGCTCCGGGACGACTTGACGGCTGCTACGGCGCCCCAGACCAGCCCTGCGCCCCCGAGGTGGCGGCCCAGGCCGCCGCCGGCGGCGGATAAGACCGCGGCTCCGGTGCTCGCCAGGCCGGCTCGAATCACGGGTTGACCGGACACCAGGTAGCAGGAGTTCATCAACCAAAGGTCGCTGACCCAGCGTCCATCACATCTCCAAAGAGGGAGCATAAATGGCTCGTGGAAGATCGTTTAGGGGTTCGAGAAGCCGGTGGGCCCGGCCGTGGCTGCTGGCGGTGCTGGCGGTGGTGGTCGGGTCGCTGAGCGCGGCTGGCTGCAGCAGCAGCAGCAGTAGTTCGCCGACCAGCACTACGACGAGCGCGCCGGTGTCGGGGACGTCGGCGGCGCCGGGGAACGCGACGTCGGGGTCGATCGTGTGGTCGGCGAGCCCGATCACGACGACCA
>JASHVM010000410.1:0-5115 GCA_030044595.1 Streptosporangiaceae bacterium | reverse complement strand
CCCCTGTACGGGGGGCCTGGGGGGGTCGTCCCCCCCGAGATAACACCGTCTCGCCGAGGAACCCGCGTAGCAGGGCCGCGGTCCCGGCCACGTGTTCTTCCATCGCGCACCGGGCGCGCTCAGGATCGCCGGACAGGATGGCCCGGACGATGCTCGCGTGCTGGACGTTCGCGTGCTCCAGGTTCCGCTCCAGCATGGGGATGGCGTTGAGCAGGTCGACCAGCCGGACCCGGGCCTCGACCACGCTCGCGGTCAGCAGCGGCGAGCCCGCCGCGTCCGCGATCGCCAGGTGCAGCCGGGTGTCTGCCTGCCGGTAGCCGGAGGCACCGCTGTCCTGCATGACCGCCAGGCACTCGGTCAGGCTCTCCCGCTGCTGCCTGGTCAGGCTGGCTCGGGCCGCCATCTCGGCCGCGCCGGTCTCCACCACGCGGCGGAACGTCAGCGCGTCGTCGAGCCCGCCGCCCATGTCGCGCGCCGTGCGGGTGAGCTCGTCCGGCACCAGCGGCTCGGGCTGGCGGATGATGAACGTGCCGCCGAACCTGCCGCGCTTGGTCTCGACGTAGCCTGCCGCGGCCAGCTCGCGCAGCGCCTCCCGCAAAGTGATCCGGCTGACCCCGAGCCTGCGGGTCAGCTCGCGTTCCGGGGGCAGCCTGTCACCCGGCGCGTACACGCCCAGCTTGACGCCCTCGAGCAGCCGCTCGACGGTCTCCTCGAAGGCGTTGCCCGTCCGTACGGCGCGGAACACCGCGGCGACGATGGCGGGCGAGCCTTCCGGCAATTCGGTCACTCCTGATCGCGGTGGCTGTGCACTGCGCACACAGCGCTTACCGCAGAAGATTAGACCATTGGCGCAAGCACCTGGACCCGGCCGGCCGCCCGCTCCGTCGCCGCGCCGACCAGCGCCGCGAACAGGCGAAGGTCTTTACCCTGCTCAGGGTGCCACTGCACGCCGAGCACGAAGCCCGGGAAACCACCAAGCTCGGAGGGACCGGCCTCGACCGCCTCGATCATGCCGTCTTCTTCCCACGCGACCGCCTTGAGCCCTTCGCCGAGCAGGTCAACCGCCTGATGGTGGTGCGTGGGGACGGTGAGGTCCTTGTCGTGAGGAAGGATCCCGGCCAGCATGCTGCCCGGGCTGACCCGCACCTTGTGCCGCCCGTATCCGGCCGCCGGGCCATCGTGGCGCGCGTGGCGAACCAGATCCGGCACGTGCTGGTGCAAGGTGCCGCCCCGGCAGATGTTCAGCACCTGCATGCCACGGCAGATGGCGAGCAGCGGCACGCCAAGCCGCAGCGCGCTGCCGGTCACGGCCAGATCCCAGGCGTCCCGCACCGTCACCGGGGATCCCGTCTGCGGATGCCGGGCCGCTCCGTACCTGACCGGGTCGACGTCAGGCCCGCCGGCCACGACCAGGCCGTCCAGGCCCGCGACGGTGGCAGCGGCTTCTTCGTCGCTCCCGCCCGGGGGCAGCAGCACCGCCCGTCCGCCATTGCGCCGCACCGCGTCCAGGTAGACAAAAGGAAGCACCGAAGCCCGGGCCTTCCAGGCACCCCAGGCAGCTTCGACATCATATGTGGTTATGCCAATGACCGGCGTCATAGTTCCCCTTTGAACTGATCCTCCGTACGCCGCTGACCCGGAAAAATCTCGATCATTCCGAACGATTCGTGGTGTCACCGGCCGCGTCCGTGCTTGCGGATCACGCTGCCGAAACGACCACTGGCAACGGCGTTAACAACAGGTTAGCAGCATTTAATCGGCTGCCGCTGACATAATGGAAGTAATCGGTCATCCGCGCGATACCGCACCTGCCCGCGCGGCGTCGGCGAATGCGCGAGCGGACCGGGCGCGCCCGGTTTTCGAAGCCGCCTGTCACCGACCGGACTATCCCGCCGCGCGAAGATGCCAGCACATTCGCGCCGCCCCGGCGGCGCCCGCCGCGTCGGGTCCCGAGACGCTGCCTGTCGGCCGCCGGCGCGGGCCACCTGTCGCGGGAGGTCGCAGCCGTGCCACGATGGGACTCCACCACCGTCAAGGGCGCAACGGCGCGCGGCAGGATGAGGTGAGCCGCCCATGACCACCGGGACCGATGCCGGGACGGCGAGCGACAAGCAGCCGCAGGCCATGGCCCAGCAGCGGGTACTGGTGATCATCGGGGCGCTGCTGCTCGGGATGTTGCTGGCCGCGCTCGACCAGACGATCGTCGCGACGGCACTGCCGACCATCGCGGGCGACCTGCACGGGCTGTCGCACCTGTCCTGGGTCATCACCGCCTACCTGCTCGCCTCCACGGTGTCGACGCCGCTGTGGGGCAAGCTCGGCGACATGTACGGCCGGAAGATGTTCTTCCAGGCTTCGATCGTGATCTTCCTGGTCGGTTCCGCGTTGTCGGGCCTGGCGCACTCGATGGTCGACCTGATCGCCTCCCGCGCCCTCCAGGGACTGGGCGGCGGCGGGCTGATCGTGGGCGCGCAGACCATCGTGGGTGACGTCGTCCCGCCCCGCCAGCGCGGGCGCTACCAGGGGATCTTCGGCGCCACGTTCGGGGTCGCCAGCGTGCTCGGGCCGCTGATCGGCGGCTTCTTCGTGGACAACCTGTCCTGGCGGTGGGTCTTCTACATCAACCTCCCGATCGGCATCGTGGCGCTGCTGGTGACCTCGGCGGTGTTGCCCGGCCGGCTGAGCAAGACCCACCACGTGATCGACTACGCGGGCACCGCGCTGATCGGCGCGTCCGCGGTCTGCCTGGTCCTGCTGACCTCGCTCGGCGGCAATACCTTCGCCTGGAACTCGCTGCCGATCTACCTGCTCGGCGTCCTGGCGGTGGTCTGCGCGGTTGGTTTCGTGCTGGCGGAGCGGCGCGCGGCCGAGCCCGTCATACCGCCGCGCCTGTTCGCGAACGGGGTGTTCACCTCCGCCAGCGTGGTGGGCTTCGCGGTCGGCTTTTCCATGTTCGGCGCGCTGGCTTACCTGCCGCAGTACATGCAGGTCGTCCGCGGCATCTCACCGACCCTGTCCGGGCTGCGGCTGCTGCCCTTGCTGGTCGGGCTGCTGGTGACCTCGACTGGCACCGGCTTCCTGGTCACCAAGTGGGGCCGGTACAAGATCTTCCCCGTGATCGGCACCGCGCTGATGACGATCGGGCTGTTCCTGCTGTCACGTCTGGGCCTCCACACGTCGTTCTGGCTCGTCTCGCTGTACCTGTTCATCCTCGGCGTCGGCATCGGCGGGTCGCTGCAGGTACTGATCATCGCGGTGCAGAACGCGGTCGACTACAAGGACCTCGGCGCCGGCACGTCCGGCGCGACGTTCTTCCGCTCGATCGGCGGCTCGTTCGGCACGTCGGTCTTCGGCGCGATCTTCTCCGGCGTGCTCGCCGGCGACATCGCGGCCGCGTTGCACGGAATCCCGCTGCCCAGCGGGATCAGCGCGGACGCCGGAGCCAGCCCCGCCGTGCTGGAACATCTGCCCGCGGTGATCCGGGCCGGGTACATCGCCGGGTTCGCGCAGGCGCTGCACACGGTGTTCCTGTACGCGACGCCCCTGGCTGCGGTGGGGTTCATCCTGAGCCTGTTCCTGAAGGAAGTACCGCTGCGGGACACGGTGCGGGCGGTGGACCGGGCCCACAGCACCGCCCCCACGGCCATCCCGGCCACCCGCGACTCCGCGCAGGAGATGGAGCGCGCGCTGATGACGCTGTTCGGTCGCGAGCGCCGTGCGGAAACCTACCGGCGCCTCGCTGAGAACGCCGACGTGCAGCTGAGCCCCCGCGGCACCTGGCTGATGTACCGCATCGCCGACAACGCCCCCATCACCGAGGCCGGGCTGGCCCACCTGCTGGGCATCGCCGATGCCGAACTGGAGCAGCGCCTGGCCGAACTCACCACCGCCGGTTACGTGACCGTGGACGGCGCCGGCCGCCCGGCGAGCGGGAACGGCGACCAGGCCGGCGCCAGCGTAAGGCTCACCTCGGCCGGACAGCAAGTGGCCAGCCGGCTGGGCGCCGCCCGCGAGGCGGGCATTGACCGGCTGGTAACTGAGTGGAAGCCCGACCAGGTCCCGGAGTTGCGCCAGCTGATCGGGCACATCACGACCACGCTGGTCGCCACCGACACCGCACCCGAGCATGACGCGGACGCCGCCCCCGCCGCCTCCGGGAGATGACCCGGGCTGCCGCCTCGCCGCTGAGGAATCACTCAGGCGGCCGGGTCGCGCCGCCCTCCGGCTGCGGCGCTCCTCGCCCGCTCGGGTAAATTCGGGGCTGGCGGGAAGGATGCTGCATGGCCATCGTGGCGCTGGTGCTCTGGATGTTGACCGCGGGGGCCGGGTTTTACCTGCTGGTGACCAGCAACCTCGGGCGCGCCCGTCCCGCCGTCCCAGCACCCTCCACCTCGGAACCCGCCGTTGCAGAATCCGCTGTTGCAGAACCCGCTGCCGCCACCCGGGCCTCACGCCGGGAGATGCGGCACGCGGCTCGGGATCGGTGGGACCCGCCTTCGCTGACCGCGGCCAAGAGCGCGCCGATAGTCCCCGGGGCGCGGTCGCTGCTTGAGTTCGCCCACCCGGCCTGCGCCATCATCGGGCTGGCGTTCTGGCTGGGCTTCACGCTGGTCCACAACCGGGCGCTGGGCTGGATCGCGTTCGGGCTGATAGCGGTCACGGCTTGCCTGGGCCTGACCTGGCTCCGGGCTAACGTTCGCGCCGCTCGGCACGGTCCCGCGGACCCGTCGGCGCCGCGCTTCGACGGCCGCCTCGTGATCCTGCACGGCAGTGCCGCCGCCCTGACCATCGCTTTGGCCGCGCTCAGCGCCCTGGTCGCGCGAGGCTAGTCGGCTGCGCGCACGCTGGCGGCCAGTGCCCGCGGCGCCTGCACGGTTGGGAGGAGACAAGCGATCATTGAGCCGGGAGCGTCGGCGATGGGTAAGGCTCATGATCGGGCGGCGGCCGCGTGCACTGGCCACTGCCTAGAACTACGACCGGCCGCCCGGCCCGGCTCACCCGCCGCCAGGCACGTAATCAGCAGGTAAGAACTAGCTCCTCGACGCTACAGGTCCACCGGGTTCCGGCTGGGTACGATCGTCCCCGGAGTATGGCCGGGCAAAGGGACTTCGGACG
>JASHVM010000409.1:0-3411 GCA_030044595.1 Streptosporangiaceae bacterium | reverse complement strand
CCCGAACCCCGTCCCCCCCTGGCGATGGCGAGCAGGCTGCGCTCGACTTGCTCGCCCACGGGGAGCTCGAGATCGAGGGACGGCTGGTCGACGCGTCCAACGCCACGTTGTACTGCACGATAAGCACCGGCGGCGGGAACCCCGGGGTCAAGGTCGCGTGCGTCTACAAGCCGATAGCGGGCGAGCGGCCGCTCTGGGACTTCCCGGCGGGCACGCTAGCTGGCCGGGAAGTCGCGGCCTACGCCGTGTCCCGCGCGGTCGGCTGGGACGTGGTGCCGCCGACGGTCATGCGGGACGGGCCGTTCGGGCCGGGCATGTGCCAGCTATGGATTGACTGCGACACCGACGTGGACCTGATCGCCCTGTCGCGCAGGACCGATCACGCGGGCCTGCGCGACATGGCCGTGTTCGACGCCGTGGTGAACAACGCCGACCGGAAGATAGGTCACCTGCTGCCCCTCGCCGACGGGCACCTGTACGGTTGCGACCACGGGGTCTGCTTCGCCGAGGATTACAAGCTGCGGACCGTCTTGTGGCAGTGGCGGGGGAAGTCCCTGCCCCGCCGCTCGATGGAAGCGTTGCGCCGGCTGAACGCCCAGCTCACCGAGGGGAGCCTCGCCGCCGAGCTTTCGGCGCTGCTGACCGCGAGCGAGATCAGCGCCACCAGGGCCAGGGTGAAGACACTGCTCGAGCACAAGGTCCACCCTTACCCGCCGGCCGACTGGCCCGCCGTTCCCTGGCCGCCCGTTTAGCAGCGCCCCATCGGGTCAGGCACCGCCGGGACCCGACGAATCCGACGACTCCCCGGCGCCGCCACGGCGCCTGAAGTACCGCTCGAATTCGCGGGCGATGGCGTCGCCGCTCGCCTCGGGCAGGTCCATCGCGTCCTTGGCCTCTTCGAGCGTCCGGACGTAGTCGGCGACCTCGGAATCCTGCTGGGCCAGCTCGTCGACGCCGCGCTCCCAGGCGCGAGCCTCCTCGGGCAGGTCAGCCAGCGGCAGCGGCGCGTCAAGTATGTCCTCGACGCCCCGCAGCAGCGCCAGCGTGGCCTTCGGGCTGGGCGGCTGCGCCACGTAGTGCGGCACCTGCGCCCACAGGGAGACGGTGGGGATGCCCGCGCCGGTGCAGGCGTGCTGGAGCACCCCGATGATCCCGGTCGGGCCCTTGTAGTCGACCCGGCCCAGGCCGCCGACGGCCACGTCGGAGGCCAGCTTCGCGCTTGAAGAACCGACCGATACCGGCACGGGGCGGGTATGTGGCGCGTCGGCCAGCAGCGCGCCGAGCAGGATGACCAGCTCGACCCCGAGACCTTCGAGGCTGCGCACGATCTCCTCGCTGAACACGCGCCAGCGCATGTTCGGCTCGATACCGTGCACCAGGACCACGTCGCGGGAAAGCCCGGTCGGCGGGGTGGACCGGTCAGCGGGCTCGGCCCGCGCGAGCGAGATCCTTGTCGTCGGCCAGATCAGGCGCTTCGTCTGGCCGTCCTCGACCTCGATCACCGGCCGGTTGACCTGGAAGTCGTAGTAATCTTCGGGATCGATGGCGCCGATCGGGGTAGCCTGCCAGGCGATGCCCAGATGGTTGACCACTCCGCTGGCTGCCTCGCCTGCGTCGTTCCAGCCCTCGAACCCGGCGATGGCGACCGCAGAGGTGAGGTCGCCGATGCCGCTGAACTCTATGACCTCCACCTCCCAGCGCCGCGTCGCCGCGGCGAAGCGACATCAGGGGCTCCGGGGTTCGTGGGTTCATCCCCCGAGCCAGCACAGCTACAGACTACGTGGTCGGCTTTACTCGTTGGGTGACAGCACTGCGAAGAGGCTAATCTAGGGAGTCTTGGCCGTAGCCGCCGGACATGGGGGGCGCTGATGAGCACGCTACGAACCGCTTTGGCTGAGCGAGTGGTGGTAGCGGACGGTGCCATGGGCACCATGCTCCAGGCGAGCGACGCCACGCTCGATGATTTCGCCGGCTACGAGGGCTGCAACGAGATCCTGAACGTGACCCGGCCCGACATCGTGGCCGGCATTCACGAGGCCTACCTGGAAGCGGGCGCGGATTGCGTCACCACCAACTCGTTCGGTGCCAACCTGGGCAATCTTGGTGAGTACGACCTAGTCGACCGGATCGGGGAACTGTCCGAAGCGTCCGCCACGCTGGCCCGCCGGGCCGCGGACCGCTGGGCCGCGCCGGGGCGCCCGCGCTGGGTACTGGGCTCCATCGGTCCGGGCACCAAGCTGCCTACGCTCGGCCACACGACGTTCCGCGAGCTGCGCGACACGTACCAGGCCAACGCCGAGGGCCTGCTGCGCGGCGGCGCGGACGCGCTGATCGTCGAGACCTGCCAGGACCTGCTTCAGGCCAAAGCCGCCATTATCGGAGCTAAACGGGCGGTGGCTCACCTGTCTGCGGAGTCGCTGATCATCGCGCAGGTCACGATCGAGACGACGGGTTCGATGCTGCTCGGCAGCGAGATCGGCGCCGCGCTGACGGCCCTGGAGCCCCTCGGTATCGACATGATCGGGCTGAACTGCGCGACCGGCCCGGGCGAGATGAGCGAGCACCTGCGCTACCTGGCCGCCCACGCCAGGATCCCGATTTCCTGCGAGCCGAACGCCGGCCTGCCCGTGCTCACCTCGAGCGGCGCGCGCTACCCGCTGACCCCGGCGCAGCTGGCCGATGCCCACGACCGGTTCACCAGGGAGTTCGGCTTGTCGCTGGTGGGCGGCTGCTGCGGCACCACACCCGAGCACATCGCAGCGCTGGCGGACCGGGTGGCCGGCCGGCCGGCCACCCGGCGCAGACCGCGCCCCGAGCCCGGCGTGGCCTCGCTGTACGCCCACGTGCCGTTCCGCCAGGACACGGCGTTCCTGGCCATCGGCGAGCGGACCAACGCCAACGGATCCAAGGCGTTCCGCGACGCCATGCTGGAGGGCAGGTACGAGGACTGCGTGGCGATCGCGCGCTCGCAGACCAGGGACGGCGCCCACCTGCTCGACGTGTGCGTGGACTACGTGGGCCGGGACGGCGTCGACGACGTGCGGGAGGTGGTGGGCCGGCTCGCCACGGCCGCCACGCTGCCGCTGGTGCTCGACTCGACCGAGCCCGCGGTGATCGAGGCCGGGCTCGAGCTAACCGGAGGGCGCGCGGTCATCAACTCGGTCAACTACGAGGACGGGGACGGGCCCGACTCCCGTATCGCGCGGGTGATGCCGCTGGTGCGCGAGCACGGGGCGGCGGTGATCGCGCTCACCATCGACGAGCAGGGCCAGGCGCGGACCGCCGAGTGGAAGATCGCCGTGGCCGAGCGGCTGATCGGGGATCTGACCCGGAACTGGGGCATGCGGCTCGAGGACATCATCGTCGACTGCCTGACGTTCCCCATCGCCACCGGCCAGGAGGAGACCCGGC
>JASHVM010000408.1:0-3190 GCA_030044595.1 Streptosporangiaceae bacterium | reverse complement strand
CGCCGCCGCGCAGTCCGGGCTGCCGCTGGCGCCGCGGACGCTCGCCCGGCTGACCGAGTGCCCGCCGCTGCCGGTCCCGTGGCCCGGCGCCGCCCGTGACGCCCTGCTCGCCTTGCTCGGAGCCGGCCAGTCCGCGGTCAGCGTCTGGGAGGCGCTCGACACCGAGGGCCTGATCACCGCGCTGATCCCGGACTGGGAGCGGGTGCGGAACCGGCCGCAGCGCAATCCGCTGCACAAGTTCACCGTGGACCGGCACCTGGCCGAGGCGGCCGCCCGGGCGGCCGCGCTGACCCGTGAGGTCGCCCGGCCCGACCTGCTGCTGATCGCGGCGCTGCAGCACGACATCGGCAAGGGCTGGCCCGGTGACCACAGCATCACCGGCGAGGTCGTGGCGCGCGACGTGGGTCGCCGGATCGGCCTGCCCGGCCCGGATGCGGACCTGGTCGCCGCGGCCGTCCGGCACCACCTGCTGCTGCCGGTGGTAGCGACCAGGCGCGACCTGGACGATCCGGTGACCGTCAAGCAGGTGGCGGCCGCCGTGCCCAGCCGGGCGCTGCTCGAGCTGCTGCACGCGCTGGCCATCGCGGATGGCCTGGCGACCGGGCCCGCCGCGTGGAACGACTGGAAGGCCACGCTGGTCGCCGATCTGGTCCGGCGGGTGGAGGGCGCGCTGGCCGGCGAGCAGCTGCCCGGGCCGGCGCCGCTGCGGGACGATCAGCTGGACCTGGCCGCCAGCGGCGGGCCAGCGGCCACGGTGCGCGGGTCCGAGGTGACCGTGGTCGCCCCCGACCGGCCCGGCCTGTTCTGGCGCGCGGCAGGGGTGCTCGCCTCGCACCGCCTGGCGGTTCGCAGCGCCAACGCGACGGCCGTGGGTCCCACGGCCGTCACCGTGTTCGACGTGGAGTCCGAGTTCGGGGATCCGCCGGACGCGGCGCTGGTAGCCGGGGACCTGCGCCGGATGCTGCTGGGGCGGCTGGACGTCACCGACCGGCTGGAACGCCGGGCCCGGGCCGCCCCGCCGCGCGCTGCCGCGGTCCCCGCGCCCAAGGTCACGCTGGTCGACGAGGCGTCGCAGACCGCGACGGTGGTGGAAGTGCGCGCGCACGACGCCCCCGGGCTGCTGTGGCGGGTCGGCCGTGCTCTCGGCGAGTGCGGCCTGGACGTGCGCGCGGCCCGGGTGGAAACCCTCGGCGCCGAGGTCGTCGACGTGTTCTACGTGACCGGCTCCGACGGCCAGCCGCTGGCCGACGCGGACCTGCGCCGCGCCACCGTGCACGCGGTCCTGGCTGCGCTCCGCGGGTGAAGACCGTCTGTGCCCGGCCCGTCCGGTGGCGAAGACCCACCTACTCCGGGCCGTTCGGTAGCCTGGTTTCGTGTTCGAGACCCTATCCGACCGGCTGACGCAGGTATTCTCCGCCCTGCGCGGCCGGGGACGGCTGTCCGCTGCCGACATCGACGCGACGGCCCGCGAGATCCGCATCGCCCTGCTCGAGGCGGACGTCGCGCTCCCGGTCGTCAGGCAGTTCATCGCGCGGGTCAAGGAGCGGGCCAACGGGGAGGAAGTGTCCGCCGCGCTGAACCCGGCGCAGCAGGTCATCAAGATCGTGCACGAGGAGCTGGTCGGCATCCTCGGCGGCGAGGCCAGGCGGCTGCGGTTCGCCAAGGTGCCCCCGACCGTGCTCTTGCTGGTCGGCCTGCACGCTTCCGGTAAGACCACGCTGGCGGCCAAGCTCGCGCTGTGGCTGAAGGAGCAGGGCAATACGCCGCTGTTGGTCGCGGCCGACCTTCAGCGGCCCAACGCGGTGCAGCAGCTCGAGGTGCTCGGCGAGCGCGCGGGCGTGCCGGTCTACGCGCCCTTCCCCGGCAACGGCGTCGGCGACCCCGTCCAGGTCGCGCGGCAGTCGGTGGACGAGGCGAGGCGGCACCAGCACAACATGGTCATCGTCGACACCGCGGGCCGGCTCGGCATCGACGAGGAGATGATGGCGCAGGCCCGCGCGATCAGGGACGCCACCGAGCCGGACGAGATCTTGTTCGTCGTCGACGCGATGATCGGCCAGGACGCGGTGGCGACCGCGCGGGCGTTCCTGGACGGGGTCGGTTACGACGGGGTGGTGCTGACCAAGCTCGACGGCGATGCCCGCGGCGGCGCCGCGCTGTCCATCGTGCAGCTGACCGGCCGGCCGATCATGTTCGCCTCCTCGGGCGAGAAGCTCGAGGACTTCGACCTGTTCCACCCGGACCGGATGGCGTCGCGGATCCTCGACCTGGGCGACGTCCTCACGCTGATCGAGCAGGCGGAGAAGGCGTTCGACGCCGAGCAGACCGCGACCCTGGCGGGCCGGATCGTCTCGGGCGAGGGCTTCACGCTCGAGGATTTCGTCGAGCAGCTGTCCATGGTGCGCAAGCTCGGGCCGATCGGGAACCTGCTCGGCATGCTGCCCGGGGCCGCCAAGAACCGGGAGCTGCTCGCCCAGGTCAACGACAAGGACCTGGACCGCGCGGAGGCGATCGTCCGGTCCATGACGCCGGAGGAGCGCCGCAACCCGAAGATCATCAACGGCTCCCGGCGGGCGCGCATCGCCAAGGGCTCCGGCGTCGCCGTGGGCGAGGTCTCCCAGCTGGTCACGAACTTCTTCGAGGGCCAGAAGCAGATGAAGGCGATGTTCAGCGGCGGCATCCCGGGCATGCCGGCGATGCCCGGCGTCGGCGCGGCCCGGCGGGCCGCCGCCAAGTCCGCCCGCGGCGGCAAGAAGGGCAAGAAGAAGCCGGCTCGCAGCGGCGACCCGCGCCGCGCCGCAGAGGTCACGCCGAGCCCGAACGCCCAGGGTCCAGCCGCCCTGGGGCCAGGCACCCAGGACGACCTGAGCGCGATCTCCAAGGGCCTGGGCGGCCTGCCGGATGGTTTCCCCGACAACCTGGCCGAGGGCCTGGCGGGACTGCAGCCCGGCCTGAACTTCCCGCCCACCGCGCCGGGCAACGTCCCCGCCGCGTTCCGCGGCGGCAACCCCAAGCGCCGCGACAAGAAGAAGTAACGGCCCCGACCTCCCCGGCCCGCTCACTCCGGAGCCAGCGCGCGCACCGTGTCGATGGTGTCGGCCTCGGCGGCCGGCTTGTCCTCGCGGTAACGCAGCACGCGCGCGAAGCGCAGCGCCAGGCCGCCCGGGTAGCGGGGACTGCGCTGCACGCC
>JASHVM010000407.1:0-2941 GCA_030044595.1 Streptosporangiaceae bacterium | reverse complement strand
GCTGTTCTCCCCCCAGAGCGGACCGGCCCCGGCAGTCCGCCTGCTGCAGTGCCCGGCGGATTGTTCCCTGCCGGACGGCACTGTCGATGCGGCGTACCCGCGCCCGGGGCCGACCCCCCATTCGATGGAACGAGTCCTGCCGTTCCCACCCCGGGCCGGTTGCCCGGCGTGTGAGGACGGCGGACGGTCACTCAGAGCGCTGCTGCGGAATGCCGGCGAGCAGTGCACGAACCTCAGTCTCCCGGTAGCGCCGGTGTCCCCCCAGCGTGCGGATTGAGGTCAGTTTCCCGGCCTTCGCCCACCGTGTGACGGTCTTGGGGTCAACACGAAACATCGTGGCGACCTCCGCCGGCGTCAACAGCGGCTCGGCCTCTGGTGTGCGTGCGGACATGTGTGCGGCCTCTCCTCCTGGACCAGTGTGGTGCGATGCTGTGCGTCTTGCCTGCCGTGGGCTCCACCGGGGAGCCTGTCGGGATGTCCTAAATGGCCGACAGGGACCATATTGCCATCACCAGCCGTGACACGTCGACCACCAGGCGCAAAGTTTCTGGACCAGATGTCCGATTGGTCCGGTCAATCCCGTTACTGAAAGTAACAGTATCGAAACCCGATCTCGCGGCGGCGGCGGATCCGGAAATAGTATCCGGGAGGTGGGCAGCACGGCCCGCGGCACCGCGATCGTCCGGCGCCGAGCCTCGGCATGTTCCGCCGTCAACAAGTCGGCCTGGCGGAGCAGGCCGGGTAGGCCGCCCGCCCCGCAACGGTCGGGCTTGGTGACGCCGCAGCCATCGCATAGACGCCCAATTCCGCGGCGTAGGACATCCGTATCATGACACAAACCAGGTGAACTCGTGGGGTTCAGGTGATCAAAGGTATCGATGGTCGAGCCGGCCGCGGGCCAGGCAGCCGCTGACCTGGTCGGGCCGGTGCCGGATCTTCCCGAGCTCGCGCTCGACGCCGCCGCCTGGCTGGCAAGTTATCGGCCAGCACGGAAAGCATCCGCAGGCTTCGGCCCCTCGTACAGGCAATACCCTTGTTCCGTTCCCGGTGCAATGAACAACCGGGACGGGAGAAGGAGAGTCGCTACCGTGACCAACGTGTTCGCGATGCCTCACAGAGAAAACGGGTCTGCCGACGGTGCTGCCACCGGGGGACCCGCCGAACGAGCAGAGCACGAACAGGTCGTCTTCTGCCAGGACACCAGGACCGGGCTGAAGGCGATCATCGGCATCTATTCCACCGCGCTCGGGCCGGGGCTGGGCGGAACCCGCTTCTACCCCTACGAGAGCGAAGACGAGGCCCTCGCGGACGTGCTGAGGCTGTCCAAGGCCATGGCGTACAAGAACGCGCTGGCCGGCCTCGACCTCGGCGGCGGGAAGGCGGTCATCATCGGTGATCCCGCCCAGCTGAAGACCGAGGCGCTGCTGCGCGCCTACGGGCGCTTCGTCGCCTCGCTGGGCGGCAGGTACATCACCGCGTGCGACGTGGGCACGCGCAGCGAGGACATGGACATCATCGCCAGGGAGTGCCGCTACGTGACCGGCCGGACGACGGCCCACGGCGGCGCGGGAGACTCCTCGGTGCTGACCGCCCTGGGCGTCATGCACGGGATGCGGGCGGCGGCCGAGCACGCCTGGGGCAGCGCCAGCCTCCGCGGACGGACCGTCGGCGTCGAGGGCGTGGGGAAGGTCGGTCACCGGCTCGTCGATCACCTCATCGAGGCCGAGGCGGACGTGGTGGTCTGCGATGTCAGCGCCGAGGCCACCCGGGCCGTCCGCGCCCGCCACCCGCAAGTCCGCGTGGTGGACGGCATCGACGGGCTCGTCGCGGGCAAGCTGGACGTCCTGGCCCCGTGCGCGCTGGGCGGCACGCTGACCGAGCGGGTCGTGAACGCGCTGACCGCGCGCATCGTATGCGGCGGCGCCAACAACCAGCTGGCCCACCATGGCGTGGAGAAGCTGCTCGCCGACCGGGGCATCGTCTACGCGCCCGACTACGTCGTCAACGCGGGCGGTGTCATCCAGGTCGCCGACGAGCTGGCCGGATTCAGCTTCGAGCGCGCCCGCGCCGCCACCGAGCAGATTTTCGCGACCACGGCGAGGGTCCTGAAGATCGCGGAATCCGACGGAGTACCCCCGTCGGTGGCCGCGGACCGCCTGGCCGAGCGCAGGATGTCCGAAGTCGGGCGGCTGCGCGGAATCTGGCTGGGCACGATGGGATCCGCGTAGGCATCACGGCCGCAAACCGGGTACGGTTGTACCGTACGGATGCTGGTGAACGTCGCGCTCCCCGTTGCGGGGCGGCGGCGGCGTCGTAGGACGCGCAAAAGCCAGCGAGGCGGAGATCATGGGGCCAGACCGGCTCCGGACGTTCGAGGGGGTCGAGCCAATGGGGCGCGGCCGAGCCAAGGCCAAGCAGGTCAAGGTGGCCCGTCAGCTCAAGTACAAGAGCGACGACACAGACCTTGACCGGCTGCGCGCGGAGCTGGGTGTCGGAACGGACTCCCGCGACGGCAATCTCGATTCCACCGCGGGGGACTACGACGACGAGGAAGACGACGACGAGGACCGGGGGTCCTACTCTGCCGAGGACGCCTGGTAAAGCGCCGAGGACGCCCGGCCGCGGTAAGACGCGCGAGGCGCCCTAACACGCGGCAAGACTTCGGGACGAGCGGTCAGGATCCGACGCCCAAGCCGTCCAGGACCTGCTTGCCGTGGTCGCTCTCGGCGACCGGGACCGGGTAGTGGCCGTCGAAGCAGGCTCGGCACAGCCGGTTCGCCGGCAGCCCGCTCGCCTCGGTCAGCCCCTCCAGCGAGACGTAGCCCAGCGAGTCCGCGCCGATCGACGCGCAGATCTCCGCCGGCGAGAGGTGCCCGGCGATCAGTTCGGCGCGGGTGGCGAAATCGATGCCGTAAAAGCACGGCCAGATCACCGGCGGAGA
>JASHVM010000406.1:0-6519 GCA_030044595.1 Streptosporangiaceae bacterium | reverse complement strand
GCGCGGTCAAGGTACTTAGGCGAGTCCGTCGGCGAAGAGAGGCCAACCGGCGGCTCGCGGCGGCTGCGGCGCTGGCGGAAGCCGAGGACAGGCAGCGCAGAGCGGCGGCCGAGGCGAGCGTGGCGCTGACCTCCCTCATGCCGACCATCCACGACCACGACACCCGCCACGTTAATTAGCGCCGCGGCAACCTGCGTTCTCCCGTCTGCCAGTCGTCAGGCACGTTACCTCCCCGCCCGGGTGTCGCGCGGGCCGGGAACCGGGAGACTGGTGTGGCTGCAGGGTCGCAGTACGGCATGTCAGCGTCTGGCCACCCTGGCTCCGATACTCGAAATCATTATCGGGGACATAAACCCCGGGAATTCCGAGGGTAACCGTCCACGATTGTGTCAGCGGGACCATCCGGGACAGCTGATGCGGCAGCTGAGGCCCGCGGGGCAAAGGTGGCGCGACAACGCCCTGACGCGCCGGTGGAGTCGATGCAGCCGTCCTCCTTCCAGGTCGCCGCGGATCCGATGGCCCCGCCCGGTCGGCTGGCCTTAGCCAGCAGTGCCCTACTCACGCCCGCGCGGTGGTCCGCCGCGCCCTGCGCAGGCCGAAGACGCCCGCCGTGACCAGCAGTAGCCCAGCGGCCAGCGTGGCCAGCCACGGCACCAGTTGCGAGGCTTCGTCCTGCGGCGCCGTACCGCCCAGGCCGGTGGCGGCGCCTCCGTACGGCGCGACCTGGCTGCCCGCCGCGTCGGTCAGCACGTCGATCTTCAGCCCGGACGAGCCGTCGAGAACGACGATGGTATGGACCGAGCCGGCCGTCAGGGTTACGGACATGGCGGTAACGCTGCCGGGCGCGCTGAACCGCACGGTCTGCACGCCTGGGCGGACCACCATGTACGACGTCACCGAGCCGAAGGCCAGCCCCTGGGCCAGGATGTCATTCCCGTCGCCGACCGTGACCAGGCGCTGTGTCAGCGACGCCTGGATGACCCGGACGAGCGCTTTTCCTGTCGGGGCGGCCATCTCATCCTGCAGCACCTCCAGCCGCCTGTCGGCGGCGGGTCCGAGGCTAGCCACGGTGTAGTTCGTGTCGGCACTGACCATGAAACTGGTCGAGACCACCGGAGGGCTTGACGCGCCGGCGCCGGCCGGACGCATCGCCACCGTGTACTGGCCGGCGCTGACCGGCATGTACCCGGACACATCGCCGTAGCTCGCATGCCGAAGCACGGTCGGATGTTCGGGATTGCCGAACGCGTAGAGATAGATATCCACGGCCGGCGTGCCGGGGGAAAGGTTGGCGCAGCGCACCCACCCGTTCGTCGCGGCCGACGCCGCGGGCGATGAGGCTGCGGCACCGGCTACCGCGCCGCCGAGCAACGCGACGATCGCGGCGAGCCGGACCAAATGCCTGCTTAGTCCCACGGTTAGCTCCCCTCGCCTGATCAGGACCTCCGAACGCAAGCGCCTGGCCGCGCCGCGGCCGTCGCGCTACGCGCGCTGCAGGTCAGTAAGCATTTCAGCTAGAAGCGCCGCCCGCTAGCAGCCCCAGCGGGCTCGGCGCGGCGAATTCGATGCGCAGTCCAGCCTGGCCGGATGCCAGGTCGACGGTTGTGACAGAGGCGGGCTGGTAGAGGCCGCGCTGCGCGCGGACCATGGCGAGAGCCGCCGCGAGACGAGGGCCGTTCCCGGTGCTGACGATGGCCTGCCGCAGCGGCACCTGCGCGCCGGGGGAAGAGTCGCCGAAGGCGATCACCCGCACCGGTTGCAGCGACGCCAGCTCCGCCAGCACCGCCAGGAGCCGGGCGTCTACGTCACCCGCCCGGAGCTGAGCGGCGCCCTGCGGGCTGGCCTGGATACGCCCGCTGTGCAGCAGCTGCGCGCCGGCCGCCCTGCGCGCGGCGAGATCGGCCCGCAGCGCCGACGCGTAGCCGGCCGCACCGCCCGGAGAGGCAGCGCGAACGTCGATCTGGCTGTCGCCCGACCCGAAGCTCGCGATCAGCATCGGTGCGTAGTCATTGCCGCCAAGCTGGCCGAGCGTCGAAGCGGAAGCGGCGATCATCCCAGCGGCCAGCGGGCCGGCCGTGCCCGGCGTCAGCAGCAGCAGGCGTCCCGCGACGACACCATGTGCGCGCAGCGCGGCGCACATGAGGGGATCGCAGGCGACGGTCTCGTCGTTGCTCACCTGGTCGGCGATCCAGGCCGCCGCCTGGGACCGCACCGCGGCGGCGGCCTGGACCGCGGCGGCGGCCCGGACCGCGGCGTCCTGGCTGGATCCCGCCGAGGGGGGACGGTCCGCAGCCGATGCCCGGGCCACCGGGGTCGAAACGGCCGTGACCCGGAAGACGGCCAACGCGGTCGCGGCCAGAGCCAGGACGCCTATCGCCAGCCACAGACGGCCAGCGGACCGGCGGCGAAGCAGCCAGGCGGGTGGGCGGGGCCGGATTCCGGCCTGCCATCGGGCGTCGCGTCGTCGCCCGCGGCTGAAGCCGGGCAGCCGCCGTGACACCCACAAGCTGATGGTCGTGGCCAGGACCCGGCCCCACGGTGGTTCCGCGGTGCCTGTCGGCGGCGTCGGCGCCTCACCCGGTGTGCCGGTGACCGGCGCGGGTTTCGCGGCCCCGATTGACCTCACCACGTCTTGAGCCTGCCTTCACCGCCCGGAAGCTGGCACGCTACCGCGCTTCTCGGTCCCTCGATACGCCATCGCCCAGCAGAGTGCTCGTGGGCGGTCCCCCCAGCGGCCGTCCTGGCTCACGCTGCTCCCGTCCCCGAGGCTATTGGGACAGCAGAGCACACGAGTTCATCGCGTATCAACCGGTATGGCCGATTGCGTCCGAGATACTACGCTCAGCTAGGACGGGTCCGCCCGCAGCCCGGTTCACCGAAGGTGCGAGCGGTCGGTATCAGCCGGTCAGCCGGGCGTAGACCACGACGTTGCTCAGGTAGCTGCCGAGCGATGGGTCAAACACCCCGCCGCAGGTGATCAGGCGCAGTTCCGCGTCCGGCACGGGGCCGTACACCGCGGCGGTCGGGAAGTGGTCCTTTGCGTACATGCTCACTCTCGTGACGGTGAAGACGGCCAGTGTCCCGTCGGCGCGTCTGACGTACACGCGCTCGCCAGGGCGCATCGTGCGCAGCCAGAAGAAGACTCCCGGCCCGGCTCGCGAGTCGACGTGACCGACGATGATCGCGGATCCGATCGCTCCGGGCCGAGGGCTGCCGGTGTACCAGCCAGTCACCGTGGTGCTGGTCGGTACCTGAAGCGTGCCGTCCGGGTTGAGACCAAGTTGCACCACCGCGGCCCGCACCCCGATGGCCGGAATGGTCAGCCACACCGGCCGGGCTGTTTGCTGGACGGTGGCCAGCCAGACGGGCGTCACGGCCCGGCCTGGCGGGACCGGGACCGAGGACGGCTTCGCGTCCGGCCGCACCGCGGCGGTCAGCGAGTGGCCCGTCACGAGCAGCCCCGCCGCCCCGGCCGCCGTGGCCAGCAGTCCGGCCCCGAGCATCGCCGTCGCCACCAGCCGCGTGCGCGATCCGCGCAGCCGGGTCAGCCGACGCGATGCCGACAAGCTGACCGTGGTAGCCAGGACCCGGCCCCACGATGGCGCCGGCGCGGTTTCCGCCCTCTCGGCTACTGCGGGCCGGGCCACGCCGCGCAACCGCACGCCCGGCCCGTCTCCCGGCCTGCCCTCGTGTACCTGCGGCCCGCCCCCCGGCCTGCCCTGGTGCACCTGCGGTCTGCCCCCCGGCCTGCCCTGGTGTACCTCCGGCGTAGCGGGGCCCGCCGCGGGTGACGCCGCCTCGCCCCCTGGCCTGCCCTGGTGCAACTCCGGCGTGGCGGGGCCCGCCGCGGGTGCCGCCGCCTCGCCCCCTGCTCCGGTCGCCTGGGCGACGTCCCGGACCGGCCCCCACCAGTTTTCATCCCAGGCCGGATCCCACCAGTCGCGGAGCAGCCAAGTCATCGCCGGTATGGGCTCGGTGGCCGGGCCGTCGCCGGGTGGGACGCTCAAGGACCGGTCGCTCCCGGACCGGTCGCTCCCCGACCAGCCGCTCCCGGGCGGGACGCTCCCAGGCAGGACGCTCCCTGGCGGCACGCTCCCGGGCGGCACGCTGCCGGGCGGCACGCCGTCCTCGCCCATGCTGCTCCCGTCGCCGCGGCCGTCGGGGACAGGGGACAGTAGAGCACTCGGCTCAGCCCGCATCAACCGAAATGATCGATTGCATCCGATGGCGTACGGTCCGCAGCGGCCCGGTTCAGGACCGGCCGAATCCGCTGAGCGATCGGGCAGGATGGTGCCGTGCGGGTTGTCGTGCTGGCCGATACTCACGCCCCCCGGCGGTGGCGGTCGTGTCCGCCGCGGGTGGCGCGGGAACTGCGCGGCGCGGACCTCATCCTGCACGCGGGCGACGTCTGCACGGCCTCGGTCCTGGCCGAGCTCACGCAGTACGCGCCGGTGACCGCCGTGGTCGGGAACAACGACGGCCCGGACGTGGCCGCCTGGGGAGCCACCGAGACCGCCGAACTCGACCTGGACGGACTCCGCGTGGCCATGCTGCACGACAGCGGCCCGGCCTCCGGGAGGCTGGCGCGGCTGCGTCGCACGTTCCCCCGCGCGGACCTCGTCGTGTTCGGGCACTCCCACATCCCGCTCGAGCAGTCAGGGTACGGCCTGCGAATCTTCAACCCGGGTTCGCCGACGGACCGCAGGCGGCAGCCGCACGGTACGCTCGGCGTGCTGCGTATCGGTTCCGGCCGCCTGATCGACACCAGCATCGTCCCGGTGACCTAGGCAGACCAAGCACCGGACGGCGCCCTACCAGCGGCCGCGGTGGACCACTTCGTCAAAGGGGCGCCGATCGGGCCGGCGGATCAGCGACAGCGGCCGGCCCTCCGGGTACCCGAGCGCGATCAGGTAGGCGCAGAATTTGTCCGGCGGCAGGCCGAGCACCTCGCGCGCCAGGTCCTGGTCACCTACTCCCGCGTGACCGCTGCCGATGGTGAGGCCGGCCGCGGCGAGCATGATGCTCATCGTGGCTTGCCCGAGGTCGTACCGCAGGCGGTCGCGTCGGCGCCCCTCCTCGGGGGACGCGACCAGCGCGATCACCGCGGCCGACCCGGCCACGTATCCGGCTCCTGGCCCGACCTGTGACAGCCGCGCAAGCTGCTCGCGCTCGGTCACGACCACGAAATCCCAGGGCTGCCAGTTCTGGGAGGAAGGCGCGCGCCGACCAGCCTCCAGGATCTCGTCGAGGTGATCGCGGGGAATCGGCCGGTCAGCGAACGACCTGACGTCCCTGCGGGACCTGATCGCCTCCCACGTCTCCATACGCTGGCCGGCGCCTAATCCCTGACTCGCCGCGACGACCCGGACCTTATTCGGTCCACCAGTCTTCTTCGTCCTCCTTGCCGTTGGCCGCCTGCTTGGCGTTGGCCTGCGTGGCGGCGGGGGAACCGCCGTTGGCTGGTCCGGCCGCGGGCCGCTGAGCCTGCGCCTTCGTCGGAGGCGCCGACACCTGGGTGACCTGGTGCGCCGCAGGCTGGGCCGGCTGCACCGTGGTGGGCGCAGCCGGGGGGGCGGACGGACCGGCCGATCCGTTGCGAGGCGCGGGAGCCGCCGAAGTCGGCGGAGTCGCCGGCGCCGAAGCGGCCGGGTCGGCGGCGATGGCGGGCTTGGCCGGGGCGGCCTGCACCGCCGCGTCCACGCCGGGCAGCTGTCCGCCGAGTAGCTGGCGGACCTGCGCGAGGTGACTCGCGATGCTGTCCTTCTGCCTGGTGAGGTCGTCGACCTCCCGCTGGGCCGCCGCGCGCCGCCGCTCGGCATCCGCCTTGACCTCGGCGAGCAGTTGATCGGCCTGGGTCTTGGCCTGGCTGACGATCTGCTCGGCGTTCTTCTTGGCGTTGCTGACCAGCTGCTTCGCGTGCTGGTCCGCGTCCCGGCGGGTCTGGTCGGCCTGGGCGCTGGCCTTGGCCGCCCGCTGCTCGGCGGTGGACGCGCGCTGCTCGGCCTCGGACACCAGCTTCTGCGTGGCGGACTGCGCGGCGGCGAGCCGTTCGGCTTCCTGACGCTCGGCTTCTTCCCGGCGCGCCGCGAGCTGGATCTCGAATTCGGCTTCCGCCTGCGCCCGCTGGGCCTCGCTCTCCTCCAGGATCCGCTGCGCCTGGCTGCGCATCTCGTCCGCCTGCCGCTTGGAGGTGGTGAGGATCTCGTCACGCTCGCGCTTGGCCGTGGCCTTCAGCTGCGCGACTTCGCGTTCGGTGCTGGTGCGCAGCTTGGCGATGTCGCGCTCGGCCGCGGCCCGCTTCTCCGCCACCTCGTGGTCGGCTGTGGCCCGGAGCTTGGCGGCCTCGCGCTCGGTGGTGGAGGTCAGCTCGTCGGCCTCGCGCCGCGCGGTGGTCCTGATCGAATCGGCTTCACGCTCGGCGGCGCCGCGCTGGTCATCGGTCTCGCGCTTGGCGTTCGCGCGCAGTTCGCCGGCCTCGTTCTCGGCGCTGGCCCGCAGTTCGGCCGCATCGACCTTAGC
>JASHVM010000405.1:0-2584 GCA_030044595.1 Streptosporangiaceae bacterium | reverse complement strand
CTGGACTACGCCGGGCGGCTGATGGCGCTGCGCGAACAAGGCCGGGCCGACCTGCTGATCGTGATGCGGGTGTACTTCGAGAAGCCGCGGACGGTGACCGGCTGGAAGGGCCTGATCAACGACCCGGACATGGACGGCGGTCATGACGTGCACCGAGGCCTGCGCGCCGCGCGGCGGCTGCTGCTCGACATCGTGGCCCTCGGCCTGCCGGTCGGCTGCGAGTGGCTGGACCCGATCACGCCGCAGTACATCGCGGACACCGTGACCTGGGGCGCGATCGGCGCGCGGACCACGGAAAGCCAGGTCCACCGGCAGCTCGCCTCCGGTCTGTCGATGCCGGTCGGGTTCAAGAACGGCACCGACGGGGACGTCCAGGTGGCCGTGGACGCGTGCCGGGCGTCGGCCACCGGGCACACGTTCTTCGGCGTCACCCCGGTCGGCGCGGCCGCGGTCGTGACCACGGCCGGCAACCCGGACACCCACGTGATCCTGCGCGGCGGCCGGGCCGGGCCGAACTACCAGGCCAGCCACGTGACTAAGACGCTGGAGCTGATCGCGGGGACGGGCCTGCCGCGCCGGCTGATGGTCGACGCGAGCCACGGCAACAGCGGCAAGGACCACCGCCGCCAGCCGCTGGTCGCCGCCGCGCTCGCGGACCAGGTGGCGGCCGGAGAGCACGGCCTCACCGGCGTGATGCTCGAGAGCTTCCTGCGCGAGGGCAGGCAGGAGCCCGGCCCCCCGGCGGCCCTCGCCTACGGGCAGAGCGTCACCGACGCGTGCATGGACATCGACACCACCGCCGCCGTACTGGACGGCCTGGCCGCCGCCGTCCGCGCCCGCCGTACATTTTTATCCCGAACGGGCCGGGTCCAGCAGCCGCCGGGCTAGGCGAAGTCGCTGGCCGGTTCGGTGGCGTAGCGGCTCATCGCCTCGACGGTGGCCTCGGCGGTCAGCGGCCCGCCGGCTGCGATCATGTCGCGCAGGTCCCGGAAGTACTGCACGTACAGGTCCGGGGTGAAGGTGTTGAGCAGGACCGTGGTGGCGCCGGTCGGATTGGCGAAGGTGTGCGGCGCGCCCGGCGGGACCATGACCAGCGTCCCGGCGGGCGCGTCGTAGACGGCCGTGCCGACGGTGAACCTGGCTGTGCCGGACACGACGTAGAAGCCCTCGTCGTGGCGGGCGTGCCGGTGCTGCGGGGGCCCGTCGGCGTGCGGGGCCAGGGTGATCTCCCCGACGCCCAGGCGGTGCTCGGTGGTGGAACCGTCTTCCAGGATCCGCATCCGGGTCGGGCCGAGCTGGATCGGCTCGCCGCCGTCAGGGCCGACCACGGAAACCTGTGTCATGGCACTCTCCGATCGAGGTAGTTGAGCAGGCACGCCGGCCCGTCGCGGCATTCGCGGGCGGTCGGCGCCGGAACGAAATTTCGAAACGGTTAGTTGAACCTACGCTCCGGCCTCCGGCTTTGACGCGGTCCGCGTCCTGCCCTGCGGGCCCGGCCAGCCCGGTACCGGTAGCAGCTGACCTGGCCGCCGCCGTCCGTGCCCGCCGTAAATTTTCATCCCGAACGGGCCGTGGTGCTTCGATCCGTAACCTAACCGACGGTCGGCAGCGCGGCCACCGCGGCGTCGATGCGCTCCTGCGGAAGGTCATAGTCGACCATCTCGCCGCGCAGGTAGTTCTCGTACGCCACCATGTCGAAGTGCCCGTGCCCGCACAGCGCGGTCAAGATCACCTTCGGCTCGCCGGATTCCGTGCACCGCTTGGCTTCCTCGATCGCCGCCGCGAGCGCGTGGGTGGGTTCGGGCGCCGGGATGATGCCCTCGGTCCGGGCGAACAGCACCGCCGCGGCGAAGCACTCCAGCTGCGGCTTAGCCACCGCCTCGAACATGCCCAGCTCGTACATGTGCGAAAGCAGCGGCGACATGCCGTGGTAGCGCAGCCCGCCGGCGTGCACCGGGGCGGGGATGAAGTCGTGGCCGAGCGTGTGCATCTTCAGCAGCGGCGTGAACCCGGCCGTGTCGCCGAAGTCGTACGCGTACACCCCGCGGGTAAACGACGGAGCGGCCGCGGGCTCGACCGCGCGGATCACCGGGTTGGCCCGGCCGGCCAGCTTCTCCCGCAGGAACGGCAGGAACAGCCCGGCGAAGTTGGATCCGCCGCCGGTGCACCCGACGATCAGGTCCGGCATGGCCTCCCCGGCCGCGGCGAACTGCTTGATCGCCTCCTGGCCGATCACGGTCTGGTGCATCAGCACGTGGTTGAGCACGCTGCCGAGCGCGTAACGGGTGTCGGCGCTGCCTCCGGCCGCCTCCACGGCCTCGCTGATCGCGATGCCCAGGCTGCCCGGTGAGTCCGGGTCGTCGGCCAGGATCTTCGCGCCCGCGCCGGTAGCCCGCGACGGGCTGGCGTGCACGGTGGCGCCCCAGGTCTCCATCATCGTGCGCCGGTACGGTTTCTGGTCGTAAGAGGCGCGGACCATCCAGATCTCGCAGTCGATGCCGAACTGGGAGCAGGCGAAGGCCAGCGCGCTGCCCCACTGGCCGGCGCCGGTCTCGGTGGTGAGCCGCTTGGTGCCTTCCGCCGC
>JASHVM010000404.1:0-3331 GCA_030044595.1 Streptosporangiaceae bacterium | reverse complement strand
CGCGTATATCGTCACGATCATCGTGCTCGCCGGGCTGGTCGGCAAGGTGCGCGGCCCCCGATCCGAGGGCGTCCCCTTCGTAAAGGCGTAATTCTTCGTGCCGAACGAGCAGGGGTGCGGGCCTGCGCAGCCGCGAGGAGCCGATCGGCGTGGTAGCGGCGGCGGGGCCTCGGGCGGCGGGGTCTCCGGCGGCGGGGTCTCCGGCGGCGGGGTCTCGGGCGGCGGACGAGCCTCAGCCGCTGCTACGGTCCCAGAGCGCTGACTTGCGCGGAGGATCCGGCTTCTGCGGAGACTTTGGGCAACCATGGGGTACCAGATCCTCCACGACGGCCCGATCTTCCGCGATCTTTCTGGGTGTGGTCGGCAATGAGCGAGGGCACATTGAAATGAGTTGTCAAAGTGACGATTGAGGCTGAGTTCGAGGCTAGAGTCAAGGCCTGGATCGCGGACGACCCCGACGGGGCGGACCGGGCCGAGCTACAGGCGCTGCTTGACCGGGCCGGCTCGGATACCGAGGCGCTCGCCGAGTTGCGGGATCGCTTCGCGGGGCGGCTGAGGTTCGGGACCGCTGGCCTGCGCGGAGCGGTCGCCGCCGGCCCGAACCGGATGAACCGCGCCGTGGTCCGGGCCACGACCGCCGCCGTGGCGGGCTGGCTGCTCGGCTCGGACGCCGGGCTCGGGGTCGTGGTGGGCTGCGACGCGCGGCACCGGTCGGCGGAGTTCGCCGGCGAGACGGCCCGGGTGCTCGCGGGCGCGGGTGTCGCGGTGCACATGCTCCCGCTGCCGTGCCCCACTCCGCTGCTGGCCTTCGCGGTCCGCTACCTCAGTGCGGCAGCCGGCGTGATGATCACCGCGAGCCACAACCCGGCCGCGGACAACGGGTACAAGCTGTACTTGAGCGACGGCGCCCAGGTCATCCCCCCCGTCGACGCGGAGATCCAGGAACGGATCGCGGGCCTCGGGCCGCTGTCGCAGATCCCGGTGGCGGACCCGGGGAGCCCGCTGATCGTACGGCACGGCGACGAGGTGGCCCGGGCCTACCTCGATGCCGTGGTGGCCACTGCCGCGGGGCCGGCGGCCGGGACGCGGGACCGGCCGGGGCTGAGCGTGGTTTACACGCCGATGCACGGGGTGGCCGGGGCGCTTATGGTGCGGGCCATCCGCCAGGCGGGCTTCGCGGCGCCGCACGTGGTGGCGGCGCAGGCTGACCCGGATCCGGACTTCCCGACCGTCGCGTTTCCCAATCCCGAGGAGCCGGGCGCGCTCGACCTGGCGCTAGCGGACGCGCGACGGCTCGGCGCCGACCTCGTGATCGCCAGCGACCCTGACGGGGACCGGCTGGCCGTGGCCGTGCCGCGACCGGCGGGCGGCGGATCCGCGCCGGGCGCCGAGGCTGGGTGGCTCGTGCTGACCGGGGATCAGGTGGGCGCCCTGCTCGGTGCCAGCCTGCTGGAGCAGACGGCGGGCGACGTTGCGCCCGAGGCCCGGCTGGTGGCGTCCACGATCGTCTCCTCGACGCTGCTCGCCAAGATCGCGTCGGCGGCCGGGGTCAGGTACGCGGAAACCCTGACCGGGTTCAAGTGGATCGCCCGGGCGGGCGACGCGGTGCCGGGCAGCCGTTTTGTGTTCGGTTATGAGGAGGCGCTCGGTTACGCCGTCGGCGACGTGGTCCGCGACAAGGACGGCATCGGCGCGGCGCTGGCCATGCTCAGACTGACGGCCGACGCCAAGGCGGCGGGCCGCTCGGTGCCCGAACGGTACGACGAGCTGGAGACGGCGTACGGCGTGCACCTGACGTCTCAGCTGACGTTGCGAACCGCCGATCAGGCTGATGTCATGCGCCGGCTCAGGGCCGATCCCCCGGCAGAACTCGGTGGCCAGCCGGTGACCGGCATCACCGATCTCGAGGCCAGCGAGGGGGGGCGCGCCGCGGCGGGCACGGGCGCGGCAGCGGTCGGCGCCGGCGTGCCCGGGGCGGACGTGCTGATTTTCCGGCTGCCCGCCGCCCGGGTGGTGCTCCGTCCGAGCGGGACCGAACCCAAGATCAAGTGCTACATCGAGGTGACAGAACCGGTCACCGCGCGAACCCTGCCCGCCGCGCGGTGGGCCGCCACCGAGCGTATGGTGCCGCTGCGGCGGGCGCTGGAGGCCGTGCTGTCCCGGGGGGGATGACCCCCCTGCGAGGGCATGGCCGGGGCGTAGCGGTCAGTCAGCGGTCAGGACCCGGGCCCGGATGACGTCTTCGCGCATCTGGTCGACCAGCGCGTCGACGGAGTCGAACCGCTCGGTGCCGCGGAGCCTGGCGGCGAACTCGATAGCGGCGCGGACCCCGTACAGGTCCAGGTCGTCACGGTCGAGCGCGTAGGCCTCGACGGTCCGGTCGCCGCCGCCGAAGGTCGGGTTGGTGCCGACCGAGATCGCGGACGGCCAGCGGTCGGTCTCGGTGCCGTCGATGTCCAGGCTGATCAGCCAGCCGGCGTACACGCCGTCGGCGGGAGTGGCGGCGTGCGCCGGGGTCTCCAGGTTGGCGGTGGGAAAGCCGAGCGCCCGGCCCCGCATGTGACCGCGCACGACCACGCCTTCCACCCGATGCGGGCGGCCGAGCGCGGCGGCCGCGCCGATGACGTCCCCGGCGGCCAGCCGCTCCCTGATGTAAGTCGAGGAAATCGTCACGCCGTCGACGACCAGCAGCGGCACCCCCTCGGCGGTGAAGTCGTACTTCTCGCCCAGCTTCACCAGCAGCGGCACGTCGCCGGCGGCACGGTAGCCGAACCGGAAGTTCTCCCCGACCACCACGGCCGCGGCGTGCAGCCGCTCGGACAAGACCGCCCGGACGAACTCATCCGGGCTGAGCCTGGAGAATTCCTGGGTGAAGGGCAGCACGCACAGGGCACCGACGCCAAGGCCGGCGAGCAGTTCCGCCAGCCGCCGCTGCGTGGTGAGGTACGGCGGGTGCGGGCCTGGCCTCAGCACCTCGTCGGGGTGCGGGTCGAAGGTAACCACCACCACCGGCAGGTCCCTGGCCCGCGCGATCTCGCCGGCCCGGGCGATGATGTGCTGGTGGCCGCGGTGCAAGCCGTCGAACACGCCGATCGTGACGACGCACCTGCCCCAGTCGGCGGGCACGTCAGCCAGGCCATACCAGCGGTACACGGTCCCCGTTCCTCCTTCGTTTCCGGCGACCACCAGCCTAACGATGCCCCGCCACGAGCCGCGATCAGGTTACCCACCGGACGCGGGACCCCGGGCCGCGCCTCAGGCGAAGACCGCGAGCGGGCGCGCCTGCCCGGATTCCTCGGTGAGCAGCGCGATGAGCGCGCCATCGGGCCCG
>JASHVM010000038.1:0-4423 GCA_030044595.1 Streptosporangiaceae bacterium | reverse complement strand
GGCACGGCATCGGAGGTTGCCTGGGCCAGGGCGCCGCTCGCCGCGGCAGCGATCGAGGCCGGCGTGGCCCCGCTGGCCGGCCGGCTGTCCGACCGCCGGGGCGCCCTGCAGCCCATCCGGCTCGCGCTGGCCGCGGCCGCCGCCGCCAGCCTGGTCATTCCGCTGCTGCCGTCAGTGTCCTGGCTGGTAGTCGTGCTCATCGCGGGCATGCCCTGCTACGGCGCGTTGTTCACGCCGGCCGCGGCCCTGCTCAGCGCCGGCGCCCATCGGCTGAGTCTGAATCAGGGGCTCGCGTTCGGCTTGGCCAATCTGGCCTGGGCCAGCGGGCAGGCCGTCGGCGCCGCGGCAAGTGGCGCCCTGGCCCAGGCAACCTCCGATGCCGTGCCTTATGCCCTGCTCGCCGCCACCTTGCTCGCAACACTGGCCAGCGCCCAGCGCAAGGCCCGCGCCGGACGCTGGGCCAGCGGCACCGGCCCCGCCGGGCCCAGCCCTGATCCGTAGTCAAGGACCGAGCACCAGAACCGGGCGAGACCGCTGGGGTCGGCGCAGTCAATCGCAAGCTCGGTGAACTTACTGGTCATGTCAGGAGCTCCCGGGTGCTGACGTGTGTCAGGCCGCACCGGTCAAGGACCGCGCCTTGGCCGGGCCGACGACCAGACCGTGAAGGTCGCCGCCCACCTCCAGCCGGCCCGACTGGCCGAGCCCGCCGGCCTTCACCGGCTCGAAGCCGGCCGTCCGGATCAACCGCCCGACCTGCTCGCCAGCACGATCATCGCCGGTCACGTAGAACAGCACCGCCGGCTCCGGAGACCGGTTGGCAGCGGACTCCAGCAGATTGGCCGGCAGGGTCCCGAACGCCATGGCCAGCCGCGCCCCGGCCGGCAACCACCCGGCTACCACCTCGCCAGAGGACTGCCCGTCCGGCAGGACACGCACGACGTTACCGTCCGCGTCGAGGCTGACCGGGTTGCTCGGCACGACCACGAGCTTGTCCGCCAGCGGGCCGCCGATCTGGTCGATGACGCCCTTCAGCACGGTAAACCGCAGCGCCAGCACCACGGCACCGGCGCCCTGCACCGCCTCGCGATTGCCGGCCGCGACGACCGCAGCGCCACCGATCCGCGCGGCCAGCGCTCGTGCCGACTCACTGTCGGCGCTCGACAGCCGCACGGTCTCGCCGCCTGAGGCGAGTCGGCGGGCGATCACCGATCCGATCACTCCAGTGCCGATGATCGCGGTAGTCATGACCGAAACCTCCTCAGCGTCACAGTACTCACAACAACGCCGGCGTGTTCATGTCCAAGCGCGCGGCCAGCAGCCGTCCTGGCCGCGTCGGCAGGCAGCGATGCCGACCTGGCGGCCGTCACGGACGGCGCGCGCAGCGGCCGTAGTGGACATTCACCCAAGTCTGGCGATGCATACCCCCCACGGCGTGGTCGGCTGGCTGGCTACTTAGCCAGGCAGCCCCCGTCGGCTACCAGGGTCTGGCCTGTCACGTAGTCGGAGGCAGCCGAGGCGAGGAAGAGCGCGGGGCCTTTAATCTCCGCGGCCTCGGCGATCCGGCCCATCGGGATGAAGGCAGTGATCATGGCCCGGACCTGCGGGTCGTCGATCGCGCCGCGGCTCAGGTTGGTCTGATAAAAGCCTGGGCACAGCGCGTTGACCTGGATTCCCTGCTTGGCGTACTCGAGCCCGAGCTCGCGGGTCAAGTTGACCACGGCGCCCTTGGCCGCGTTATAGGCCAGCGCCGGGAACAGACTGGAGGACCCGGCCAGGCCCCACATCGACGCAATATTGATGATCTTGCCGGACTGCTGGCGGACCATGACCTTCAGCGCTTCCCGCGCGCAGAAGAACACGCCATCCAGGTCCACGGCCAGCACGGCGCGCCAGTCGGCGGTCGGGTACTGGTGGAGCAGCAGGGCCTGCGGGTCGGCGATTCCGGCATTGTTGAACAAGATGTCCAGCCTGCCCAGAACCTCCACGGTGCGCGTCACCATCGCCCCGACCTCGGCCTCCACGGTGACGTCACAGCCGATCGCCGCACCGCGCCGGCCCAGTCCCTCCACTGCCGCAGCCGCCGCCTCGGCCGACTCCTTATCGATGTCCGCGCAGGCCACGTCCGCGCCGGCCTCTGCCATCACCTCGCTGAACTGCCTGCCCAGGCCGCTGCCAGCCCCAGTGACCAGCGCGACCTTGCCGTCCAGGCTGAACAGATCCACCGGATTACTCATAGCTTCCCTCACTACCTCCCGTCCCACGCTTACCTCCCTGGGTACTCCCCGCCGCGCCGTCGCGGAAGAGGCAAAATCCGGTGTTGAGCAGCACCACAACCACGGCGGTCCACCGCACCATGCCAACCACAAGCCGGCCAGCCGCCGGCGACCGAGGCAAGCTCCTGACGGCACCGCCGACCTGGGCAACGGCCCACCCGGCCAGCGTTACGGGATGAAGACTGGAGTGCGGCCCTGGATCGGCCGGGCCGGTAACCCGCGCTCAAACCACTCACAGGCAGCCGCTTCGACCGTGCAGGACCGAGGCATGCTCAGCCGACGTCCAGTTGCTCGTTTTTGTTCGGCGCTTTGATGACGTCCTTCTTGCGCCTGCCATCGGGGCCGAAGCCCTGCTGAGGGCACCATGCCAGCGGCGGCCGGGCCTTGGCGCATGCAGGGGTACGGAAGTTCGGCGCGGACATCAACACCACCTCCAGCCTCGGCCCCGGTCAGAAGGCACTCTTACCAGCCCTCGCGCTGCCGCCTGGACGACGAGCATCGCCCCCAGAAGGATCACCCCTGGCCGCGGCCCGGCGGGCACGAGCGTAACGCCGAAGACCACCAGGAGCAGGCCAGCAACCAGGACCCTGGGCCACTGGCGGACCCGCACGGTCCGCGCGATTGAACGACCGTGAGTAGGCTGGCTAGCCAGAACGGGGGGCGCGGGCGGCGCGGCAAAGTCCCGGCTGCGCGACCGGGCTCTGGCCGGCCCGGCGGGGATGTCCGCGGTGACTGCGGCCAGCTCAGCATAGGTCCGCGACGTCAACGCCTGGCCCACCCCCACGTCAAACGTGTCCTTGCTCAGCCACCCCCTGGCGAACGCAACCTTCAGCGCGTCGATGACCTGCTCCCGGTCTGCATCAGCTGCACGCAGATGACCGCAGCCCGGCGCGCTCTCGTCTCCCGCCCCTGCCGTCACGGAGCCTCCCATGAGGACGATGGAAGGAAGCATAACGTGACTGCTGAGTTACCGCATCCGTGCGCCTGCTGCGTCCCGGCGAAGGTCGGCACCGTCCGCGACCTGGGTTAGCCCAGGGCCAGCGCAAGAGCTGGCTCCTATCACGCCAGCCCCGGGGGCACAAGGGTAGCGTCCTGTGTACAAGCCTGTGGATGATTTGGGTAAACATACCGGTCAGCTGCTGTCTGACTGTGGACGGGCGTGGCTGTGGAAAAGTGGATAACCTGTGAAACGCCAGCGTTACCTAGGTCGCGGGTCTTCCGCCGCGTGCACAAGCCAGCAAGGTTTCCACAGTGCAGCCTGTGCGTTGTTCCAGCGACAGGCATACGGATAACCCCTGCCTCGATTCAGACCGGAACGCGAGCGGAGATCTACTTGACCGTGTATGCCCTCGACTAGGCCCCCAGGCCGCAACGCGGGATAGTGGAGTATCACGCTCATGGCGGCCGACCCCGCGATGGCGTGTCCGGCTATCGGTGTGGGGTGACCCATGTGGGACAACGTGGCCTGCCTGGTCGGCGCTCACGACTGGTCTGGGTGGGAAGTTCCAGACCCACAGCAGCCCTGCGACCAAGCCCGGATCTGCGCTCGCTGCCTGTGCACGCAGAAGTCGGATGATCGCGTATGGGGCAAGATGGCCTGCCTTATAGGTGCTCACGACTGGTCTGATTGGGTGGTGCCGGACCTACGGCAACCGCGGGAACAGGTCCGGAGGTGCGCTCGCTGCCTGCGTACCAAGGATAAGGCTGCTCCGGTCCCCGAAAGTGCCTGGACACAGAGGCTGGGGTAACCACGCTGTAGTCGCAATCAAGTGGTCAGCAGGTGAGGCTCACGATCTGGTTCGCGGGCGGGACGGTTCCGGACCCCGGGGAATACTCAACGGACGGCATGCCCCGAAATGGTGAGCCATCCGGGAACACGTACCGTAGCGTGGAGTACGCCCGCGTATTCTTTGAACACTGCACGATCTTTGACGCGGCCATCTCGATAGGGACTGAGATATAGTTGCCGTTGGCGCAATCGGTGAAGGCACACAAATTAACAACTGCCGAACCCTTGGCGGTTGCCGTCGGCTCGCCCCAGCCCGACCAGGTCAAGTTGCGGGCCGTAATGTCATTAGTATTGCAGACCACCAGCACTACGTCCGGCTCCACCTGCAGGGTGCTGCCGCAAAAGCCCAGCATTACTGACG
>JASHVM010000403.1:0-2555 GCA_030044595.1 Streptosporangiaceae bacterium | reverse complement strand
GCCGGTCGCGGCCCGGGCCACCGGCACCGCGCGGGCGGCCCAGCCGACGGCGCGCCGCAGCGGCCGGGGCATCCAGTCGAGCAGGCCGGGCAGCGCCGGATCGACGAGCACCAGCCCGGCGACCGAGGCCGGATGGTAAGCGGCCAGCACCAGGGCGAGCAGGCCGCCGTAGCTGTGCCCGGCCACGACGCACGGTCCCCCGCTGACCGCGCTGATCAGCCGGGACAGGTCAGCCACGGACCGTTCGGCAGAAGGGGTTTTGGTATCGGGGTCGCTGTCGCCCAGCCCGGCGCGGTCATAAGCCACCGCGTGCGCGCGGCCCGCCAGGGCGGCGAGTACCGGTCCCCACGACAGGGCCGTGTCGTTCCGGCCCGCGATCAGGATTACCGTCGCGGTACCGGTCCCGGACTCAACCCAGCGCAGCATCCGGCCCCCGTCCCCCTGCCCCGTCATGGGGGTCTGCCCTCGGGCCACGGGCGCGATCTCCCGCAGCGCCGCGATGACCCGGTCGGTCATCGCCCGGACTCGGCCAGGTGCGTCCTGATGACGGATTCGAAGTCGGGGTCCGGGGCCAGGCCCAGCCGGGCGGCCCGGTCGGCGCGGACCCGGGCGGGCCAGGTGGCCACCATCCGAGCCACCGCGGGATCGGGCACCCAGTCGATCAGCGCGCTGGCCGGCGGGCCGGCCACCCGCTCCAACGCGGCGGCCATGTCCGCGACGGTCAGGGTGAGCGCGGGCATGGTGACCGCGCTGCGGCCGCCCCAGGCCTGGTCGGAGGACGTGGCGGCGCACAGCAGCGCGCCGATGGCCTTGGCCGGCGAGGCGAGCGCGACCTCGGTACCCGGGTCGACCGGGCAGACGGCGCGCTGCCCGGCCAGCGGTTCCCGGATGATGCTCGACAAGAAGCCCGAGGCCGCGGCGTTCGGACGGCCCGGGCGCACGCTGACGGTCATGAGGCGGACGGCCCGCCCGTTCAGAAATCCCTTGCGCGTGTAGTCGGCCAGCAGGTACTCGCAGCAGGCCTTCTGCGTTCCGTAGCTGGTCTGCGGATTGGGCCGGGTGTCATCCTCGATGACCGGCGGGAGCGGCTGCTCCGCCGACCCGCCGAACACGGCGACCGAACTCGAGAAGACCACCACGGGGCTGGTCCCCAGCGCGGCGCAGGACGCGAGCAGGCTCATCGTGCCGTGCAGGTTCACCCGCATGCCGAGGAGGAAGTCGGCCTCGCATTCGCCGCTGACCGCCGCGGCCAGGTGGAAGACCACCTCGGCGCCGGCCAGCGCGTCCCTCGCGGCACCGCCGGGACCGAGCAGCCCGAGCAGGTCACCGCTGACCACGCTCACCCGCGCGTCGGCCGCGAGGTCGGGCGGAACCGGCGCACGATCAATGAGCGTCACCCGAGACAGCGGGCGGGGCTGGCCGCCCGCCACCGGCAGCGACCCCGCGGCCAGGAGTTCGCGGGCCAGCCGCGCGCCGAGGAATCCGGCGCCCCCGGTCACCACGACGTGCACCACGGCATCCTACGTGCCTGGTCCCCGCCGCTCACCGACCGGGTCCCGGGGGGCCGGGTGGCTGCGGGCGGAGCGGGCTACCTGCTGGAGATCTTGGTCCCCATCAGGCGGCGCAGCCGCAGGATCTCGGTGTCCCGCGCCTGCAGCACTGGTTCGATGACGTTCATGGCGGCGTGGACGGCCGCCTCTAGATCGCCGGCGATGCCGTAGCGCAGGAAGCTACGCGCCAGCGCCCGCTGGAGCAGTTGCGCGGTGACGGCCAGCAGGTCTACCGGATCTTGGCGCGGCCCGGGTTCCCCGGTCACGCCGTCGCGGTTGGCGCGGCCCGCGGGGCGGCGCGGGCTCGCCCGCCGCGGGCGACCGGACAGGGCGGTCCGGCGCCTGGGTGGCGGCGGAGGCACGTCCGGCTCGTCGCTGTCCGGCACGCAGAACAACGGAGTCATTACCCATGGCTGCGGCGCCGGTGGGGCGGCACGCCGCTTTGGTATGGTCGGCTCCGGGAGCATCGGCGTGACCTTCCTGTCAGGATTGTCTTCACAGCGCTGATGCTCCCCCTTTAGTGCCCTCATGTCACAGATGTCCAGGTCACACGGCGTGTCATTAGTACTCCGCAGCGTCCAGTCGCCGCTGATGAGGCCGAGTCTCGGCTACGCCGCGCGGCGGGTGAGCACCAGGCGCGACAATGGGACTGGCGAGTGGAGGTTACCTGTGCCGGATAAGTGGCTGACGTTCGACTGCTACGGAACGATCGCGGACTGGAACACCAGCATGCGCGGGGCGCTGGCGCCGGTCGCGGGAGGGGACGTCGACCGGCTGCTCGCCGCCTACCACCGAGCGGAGCTTGAGCTTGAGGCCGGTCCCGGCTGGATGCCGTACCGCGAGGTCCTCACCGCGGGGCTGGCCTGGGCGGCAGAGCGCGAGGGCATCAAGCTGCCGGCGGGCGGTGATGAGGCGTTCGTCCGGGCCTGGCCGGACATGCCGGTATTCGAGGACGCGGGTCCCGCCCTGACCGCGCTGCGCGAGCAGGGCTGGCGGCTGGCCATC
>JASHVM010000402.1:0-3114 GCA_030044595.1 Streptosporangiaceae bacterium | reverse complement strand
CCCGCCGGCGGTGGTCCTGGCGGCCCGCTCGGCGGGCGGGCCGTCCGGCTGCAGGGCGCGCCCGGATGCGGCTGCCGGTGATAGTGGCCTGCATGGCCTGCGCGGGCCTGACCGGGTGCGGATCGGGGCACCCGGCCGCGGCGAGCCCGGTCTGGGAGGTGCGGGCTGGCCTGGTCCGCGGGCTGGGCACGATCCTCACCGACGGCCACGGGTTCACGTTGTATATCTACCAGCCCGATCGCCAGGGGCCGTCCGTGTGCACCGGGGTATGCGCGGTTCAGTGGCCCCCGCTGGTCCTGCCGCGGGGAGTCCGCCGCGCGGTCGCCGGGCCCGGGGTGGACCCGGCCTTGCTGGGCACCGCCCCGCGGGCTGGCGGCGTGCTGCAGGTCACTTACAACCGGTGGCCGCTGTACCTGTGGCAGGCCGACCTCCAGCCCGGGCAGGCCACCGGCCAGGCGGAGGACATGGGCGCGTGGTACACGATGTCGGTCAGCGGCAGCGTCGACAAGCTCCCGCTGCCCTGACCAGCCAGGTCACCGGCACCGGCCGACCCTGGATGCCGCGCGGGCTCCGCGCCTCGGCGCGATGACATGCCGGCCGGCACCGGCGGGCAGCCCGCCCCGGCTGGATGGCTCAGCCGTCGCGCCAACCCGCGGGCGCGAAGTGGGTACGCCGGTGTGGGATGAGGGGAGGTGCCGAGGTGGCAGATCAGGCGCGGCGTGACCGGGCGGCGCCCGCCGGCGGTGGTCCTGGCGGCCCGCTCGGCGGGCGGGTGGCGATCGTCACGGGGGCGGCGGGTGGCCTGGGCAGCGCGACCGTGCGGGCGCTGCGCCGGGCCGGCGCGACGGTGGTGCCGGTGGACGTGCGCGGCGATGACGGCCTGATCGCCGACGTGGCGACCGCCGGGGGCAACCGGCAGATGGTGGACCTGACGCTGCAGCGGCACGGCCGGCTCGACATCCTGGTCCTGAATGCGGGAGCGCAGGCGATGAATCCGATCGCCAGCTACGCCGAGGCCGACTGGGACCGGCTGATGGATCTCATGGTCAAGGGCCCGTTCCTGGCGATGAAGTTCGCCTGGCCGCAGCTGACCCGGCAGCCGGGCGGCCGGATCATCGTGACCTCCTCCACGGCCGGCCTGGTCGGCGCGCCCTACAAGGCGGCGTACGTCGCGGCCAAGCATGCCGTGCTCGGGCTGGTGAAGGTGGCCGCCCTGGAGGGCGCCGCGGCGGGCCTGACCGCCAATGCGGTCGCCCCGGGCTGGATGCGCACGCCGCTGGCCGAGAACCAGATCCGCGACCACATGCGGCTGCGCGGGATCAGCCGGGACGAGGTCCTGGCCAGCATGAAAGCCGAACAGCCGGGCCAGCGGTTCGTCGACACGGCCGAGGTCGCCGGGCTGATCACGTTCCTGGCCGGCCCGGGTGGATCGGCGATCAACGGCGCCTGCATCCCGGTCGACACGGGCACGCTGGCCGGCTGACCGGCGCTCAGGTGCCAGGCTGGCGCACGGGCTCGGGGCGCGCACCAGCGGTAGTTCGGGCTCGTGTGCCCGCTGGCCTGCGCAGGCCGTCCATCAGCAGGTCGAGCAGGCGCCCGGCCTGCTCGCGCTGGCCCGGTCCGCCGGCGATGAGGAAGATGCCGGTCAGGCTGGCGAGCACATCCCCGGCGGCAACGTCGTCGCGGAGTGTCCCGGTCACGGCCCCGGCGTCGAGCAGGCTCTTGATCGTGGCGGTCAGTGTCTGCTGGGTCTGTGCGGGGCTGATGGTCCCGGTGGCGGCGATAGCGCGCAGGGTCTCTGCCATCCCATGTTTCGCGGTGACGTAGTCGGCGAAGCCGTCCATCCACGCGCGCAGGGCGGCATCGGGGGGCCGGGACGCGAGCAGTTGGCCGGCGGTGTCGCGCAGGCGGGCCAGCTCGCCGCGGTACACCGCCTCGACCAGTGCTTCCCGGGTGGGAAAGTGCCGGTACAAAGTGCCGATGCCCACGCCGGCCTGCCTGGCGATAGTCTCCAGGGTCACCTCCTCGCCGGAGGAGAACGCCCGCAGCGCCACCTCCAGCAGCCGCTCGCGGTTGCGCCGGGCATCGGCCCGCATCGCCCGGGAACCGGGCCGGGAACCGGCATCGACAGCAGGAACCATCTAAACGGAGGTACCTCCGGTTGTGGTAGGCTCATAGCCGTAGCGGAGGATCCTCCGCATCAGAGCCCAGCTTAACCGAACCAGGAGGAGCGCACCTCATGCCTGACCTAAACAGCGAGAACACGGCGCCCGGCGGAACGGCCAAGCTCGCCGGGCGTGAGGTAGCGCGCATCGGCTTCGGCGCCATGCAGCTGCCGGGACCGGGAGTGTGGGGTCCGCCACGGGACCGGGACACCGCCCTGGCCATGCTGCGCCGGGCCGTCGAGCTCGGCGTCAACCACATCGACACCGCCCAGTTCTACGGGAACGGCGTGGCCAACGAGCTGATCCGCGCCGCCCTCCACCCCTACCCGGAGAACCTGGTGCTGGTCAGCAAGGTCGGCGCCGAACGCGACGCCGGCGGCGGCTGGATCCCCGCCCAGCGGCCCGAGCAGCTCCGCGCCGGAGTGGAGGCCAACCTCCGCACGCTCGGCGTCGGGCACATCGACGTGGTCAACCTGCGCCTAGTCGACGAGCTGCCGGGCGGCCATTCGCTGCCGGACGACCAGAAGGCCGACCTCGACAGCCAGCTCGCCGAGATGGCGGCACTGCGCGACGAAGGCAAGATCGGCGGCATCGGGATCAGCACCGTCACCAGCGGCCAGCTCCGCCAGGCGCTGCCCGTCGGCCTGGCCTGCGTGCAGAACGCCTACAGCCTGCTGGACCGCTCCGGCGAGCCGCTGCTGGACTTGTGCCGGGAGCACGGCGTGGCCTGGGTGCCGTACTTCCCGCTCGGCTCGGCGTTCCCCGGCCTGCCCAAGGTGAGCGAGCATCCCGCCGTGACCAAGGCGGCGGCAGCTTTGGGGGCAACGCCCGCCCAGGTCGGCCTGGCCTGGCTCCTGGCCCACGACCCCGGCACCCTGCTGATCCCCGGTACCTCCAGCCCCGGCCACCTGGAAGACAACATCGCCACCGCGAACGTCCGCCTCGACCC
>JASHVM010000401.1:0-19271 GCA_030044595.1 Streptosporangiaceae bacterium | reverse complement strand
GGTTCAGCGGAGACCGGGATGGGGCCATGGTCAGCTCTGCACTTTCTATCCCGAAGCGTGGGATGTCGGGCCGATTCCCGGGAGCACGCCGGCTACCGGGCCCCGGCTCAGCGGACGAGATACCCGCCGTCGACGACCAGGACATGGCCGTTGACGTAGTCCGCGGCCCGGCTGGCCAGGAAGACGGCGGCCCCCATTAGGTCGGCGATCTCACCCCAGCGGGCTGCGGGGATGTGCTCGACGATACGGCGATCGGCGGCGGGATCGGCCCGGGTCGCTTCGGTGATCGCCGTCTTGAAGTATCCCGGCGCGATGGCATTGACCTGGATGTTGTGCGTCGCCAACTCGTCGCAGTAGGCCTTGGTGAAGCCCACGATTCCGGCTTTGGTCGCGGCGTAGGCGGGCGACCGCTGACCGCCGAGGAAGGAGAACAGCGAGGCAATATTGATGATCTTGCCGGAGCGTTGCTCGATCATGAACTTGCTCGCCTCATGGGCGAGTTCAAAGGCGGCGGTCAGGTTGACCGACACCATCGGGTCCCACTGGTCACGGCCGAACTCCTCCACGTCAGAGAGCAGGGCGATGCCGGCGCAGTTGACCAGGATGTCGACCGAGCCTAGCGTCTCGACGCAGCGGCGAACGATGGCGGCTGCCGCGCCCGGCTGGGTGATGTCGGTCATCATGAACTCCATCCGCCGCCCGGCGCCCTCGATGAGCCGGCGGGTGGTCCCGTCGTCGGAGACCAGCCCGACGGCGAACACGTCGGCGCCGGCCTTGGCCAGGGCGAGGGAGAAGGCCCGGCCGAGGCCGGTGTTGCCGCCGGTGACCAGAGCGTTGCGCCCGGCCAGGGAGAACAGGTCGAGGCTGAAGTCGGCGATGTCCATAAGCCAGCTACCGGCACGGGCGCAAAACGGGCAGCCGACGACCATGGGCACCGGGCTGCGTCAGGCCGCATCTAGCCATTATCACGGCAGCCGGATGCCGCGTGGGCCTTGCTGCGGCAGACGCCGAAGGGTAGGTCATTTGACCTCGAGCCAGCCCGAGACGACTTCATCGGCGCTTTCCGCGCTCTCCGGATTGCCGGTCACGGCGGCCAGGAACTCGTCCCGCGCGAGGATCCTGGCCTCCAGCTGGCTGATGGCGGTGATGGTGACGACCCTTGGCGTCTGCCGCAGCAGGGCGATCTCCCCGAAAGAGTCAGGCGCGCTCATCTCGTTCAGCCGCTGGCCTTCCTTCGAGGCGCGGACCCGGCCCTCGACGATGATGTAGAAGCGGTCTCCTGGCTCGCCTTCGGTGATGATCACGTCCCCGGGCTGGTAGGTCGCCGGCTGCAGTTCGGTGGCCAGGTGCTCGATCATCGCGTAGGGCAGCGGGCGGAAGAACGCGACCTGGCGCAGCAGCGCCAGGTCGGGGCCGGGGGATGCGATCCTGCTGTCGATGCCCGCCAGGGTGGGCACGAACGCGCCGGCGACCACCACGAGCATCACGCCGGTGGCCAGCAGCGTGCCGCGGGCGCCCCAGGCATGGATGAGCAGCGGGGTGACGGCCGAGCCGAGCCCCATCGACAGCAGCAGCACGCCCCTTCGCACGCCCAGCGCCCGCCCCATCAAGCGGGACGGGATCACCTGCTGCAGCGAGCTGTAGATGCCCACGTCGCCGACGACGTTGGCTACGCCGATCGCCCCGAGCGCCAGGTACGGCCAGTACGGCGCGTGGGCGAAGGCGAGCAGGATCATCGGCACGCCCCAGCCCGCGACCCCGCCGGCGAAGCAGCGTGCCACCCTCTTGCCGCGGACCAACGTGGCGGCCAGCGGGCCGCCGAGGATTCCTCCCACGCCGAGCACCGCCCCGAGCCAGCCGACGCCCGCCGACCCGAGGCTGAACAGGTCCAGGGCGATGACGACGGTAAGCACGTTGAGGACACCCCGGGCGAAGGTCTGGACGGCGGCGGGGACGAACAGCGGCACCGCGCTGCGCCGCCAGACCCCGGCCTCGAACCCCGTCGCCAGGTCAAGCTTGAGTTGTTTCAGCCGCCCGGCGGACTGTACCGGCCGCTGCGACGAGCTCGGTCGGACATCCGTGAGCAGCGCGGCCCCGACCGCGACGAGCCCGCAGGCGGCCAGCATGGCGGATTGCGCCGTGCTGATCACCAGCAGGCCGGCCGCGATCGCCGGCCCGCCGACCATGGCCGCCGACTGCAGCACGCTGACGGCCGTGTTCGCGCTGGTCAGCTCCTCGGGAGTGCGAGCCAGCCAGGGTAGCAGGGCGGCTTGCACCTGGCGGAAGACGCTGCCGAGGCCGCTCTCCAGGCCGACCAGCACGACGACGAGGACGCCTTGCCCGCCCCTGGCCATCACCGCGGCGGCCCCGGCGAGCAGCAGCGCCCTCGGCACGACGGAGACGATCAGCAGCCGTTCCCGCCGCACCCGGTCCGCCCAGCTGGTGAACAATGGCACGAGCAGCGCACCCGGCAGCGCCTTGAGCAGCCCGAGTACCGCGACGAGCCCGGCGCCGCCCGCGTGGTACGCGTACACCGAGGCGGCGGTGAACGCGGCCAGGTCGCCGGCGTAGCACAGGCACCAGGCCAGCAGAAGATGCCGGATCGGTCTGCTGTCGGCCAGCCAGGCGTACCGCCTCACCGCTAATCCCTCGCCCTCGGGCGCCTTCGGCCCTTCGCAATGGAACCGCCGCGATCCCCAGCGACCCAGGCGGGATTGCTCACGACTTGATGATCGCCCGCGCAGGCTCCATCCGTCACTAGCAATCTTCGCCAAAGCCGAGAATCGGGCCTTGATGATGCCCTAGCAGTCCGTGCGCAAATCAGCTGGCTGTTCGCCCCGCTACCCCGGCGCGGCCGGTGGCGAGGTAGACACCGTGCTCGTCCCAGGCGCGGAACCCGCCCGCCCAGCGCCCCGGCGCGTCCATCCTCCCGATCCTGGTGTCCTCGCGGCCGATGTGCCGCAGCAGATCGATGGCGCCGTCGACGAGCACCCACCGGAAGTCCGCGTGCTCCCCCTCGCGGAACAGCTCGACTCCAGGCGCTATCCGGACTTCCGTGCCACGCCGGACTAGCTCCGCGAGCTGGTGATCGGTCAGGCCGTCGAAGAGGGTGAGCGAGCGGAGGTCGCTGGCGTGCATCAGATCGTGGCCAGGTTGAGCGCGGCCTGCCCGCTCGGAGGAGACACGTCAGCAAAGTATAGACGTACAGTTCGTGACCTGGGCGGACGGCGGCCAGCCCGGCGCTGCCCCCGGCTTAGCCGGCGCTGTCCCCGGCTTGGAAAGGCTTCCCGCCGCCGGTCTCGGCCAGCAGCCGCAGGCTTTCCAGGTAGTAACCCCAGTTGAAGTTGTACACGCCGTAGGCGTCATCGCTGAGTTCACGTGCGTAGTTCTGCCAGAAGCGGACGAGCGTGCCGCCGGCCTTGTCCGCGAGCTCGAAACGGAACGTGTTCTGGGCCCACGGCTCATGCCCGCCCACGCATTCCCAGCACACCAGGGCGGGTGGCTCGAGCGCGGTGACCCGCAGGTCAGGATTGAAATCACCGGCGAAGGTGAGATGCACCACCGCGCCGGCCGCGGCCTCGGCCTTCACGATGGTGGTCCACCATCCGGCCAGTCCGTCGGCGGTCGTCAGCGCCGTGAATACCTTGTCCCGCGGTGCCGCGGTGTCGAACACGTGGTGAATGGTCTTCAACTGCTTACTCCTGTGTCATGACAGGCTTGGCGGTGGCCAGCACCTGCTCGGGTGTCGGGACCATGTCGTGGGCGTGGCGGCCGTGTTCCTGGGCCGCTGCGATCAGCTCTTCGTCGGTGCCGCGGACCCGCCAGCCGCAGTCGCACGCGATCTCCTTCTCCATCCCGGGCTCCTTCGGTCGGACTCGTGCGCAGACTACGCTCGAAGGGTTGCCGGATGGTTGGGGAGTGGCTGGCTTGACCGATCTGCGGGCGTATCTCACCGGGCCGTTGTGCCTGGAATCCGGTGAGTACCTGGTCGCGGAAACGGACCTGCCCGGTCCGCAGGGCCGTCACCTGCTCGGCTTCCTGATCGCCGAACACGCCCGCCCGCTGTCGCGCGATGAGCTGGCCGATCAGCTTTGGCCCGCGGCCCCGCCCGCGGCCTGGGAGAACTCGCTGAAGTCCCTGATCAGCAAGATCCGCGCCGCGCTTTCCCGCGCCGGGCTGCCTGGTCACGAACTGATCCGCAACGCATTCGGCGCCTACCAGTTCCGGCTCCCGCGCGACGGATGGGTGGACGTGGACGCCGCCGCGTTGAGCGTGCATCTGGCTGAGGCCGCGCTGGCCTCGGGTGACCTGGACGCCGCGGCCTGCCACGCCTACGTCACCCGGCTGATCACCGCCCGGCCGTTCCTGCCCGGCGTACCAGGCGAATGGGCGCACGCGTGGCGCGGCAGGCTGTCCGATCATCGCATCCGAGCGGTCGAGTGCATGGCCGAAGTCCAGCTTCAGCGCGGCCAGGCCGCTGCGGCCATCCGCAGCGCGGAACTGGTCCTGGACCTGGACACCCTGCGCGAGACCGCGTGGCAGATCCTCATCCGCGCGCACGCAGCCGCCGGAAACCCGGGCAGCGCCATGCGCTCCTACCAGCGCTGCCGGCAGGTCCTGCAGCAGCAGCTCGGCGCGGCACCGTCGCCTCGCACCCGCGCCGCCCTGGCCGGACTCACGCGCTAGCTGTCATCGCCGCCGGCCGGCCGAACCGGCCGCCGATGATGAACGCGCCCGCCCGGGAGGACCGTGACAGATGTCATCGTCAGCTCGTGGCATCCGGCAGTGGCGGCGCTGACCCTGGTCCGGGACATTGGAGATATGCGAAACCCGCTCAGCACAAGCGCGAGATAGAAAGGCGGGAGCCCGATGAACGCTACGACGGAGAATTATCCTCCTGCCGGAATGAAGGCTGCCGACTCCGACCGTGATGCGGTCGTGTCGGATCTGAGTGAGCACTTCCAGGCGGGCAGGCTGACGGCCGAGGAGTTTGACGAGCGGATGGGGCGGGCCCTGGCCGCGCGAACCTGGGGTGAGCTGAGGAATCTGCTGGCCGATCTTCCCGTCACCCGACCCGGGTCCCAGGCCCCCCGGCCGCGGCGATCGCCCGAGCGCTCCGTGCGGGCTCCGCTCGCCGCCCTGGTCTGCATCGCCATCGTCGCCGGCGTCCTGCTCCACGCGGCCCACGGCGGGTGGGGTCTCATCTGGCTCCTCGTCCCCGTGCTGCTCATAGCGCGACGCTCGGTGCGCTGCGCCCGCGTACCCGGGCGCTCCGGCCAGCAGAATTGAAGTTCGCCAGCACCGGCCGCGTGAACCCAGTCAGCCGGCGACCGGGTTGATCGGGGTGAGCGGGCCGAGTCGCTGCTCGATCGCCTCGGCGACCGCCAGGCAGCGAAGCTCGGTGTACTTACCGCCCATGACCTGGACGCCGACCGGCAGGCCGTCTGCCATCCCGGCGGGTACCACCGCAGCCGGGGTGCCCAGCAGGTTGGCCGGGAGCACCGGGCGCATCAGCTCCAGGGTGGCGATCGCGCCGTCGAGGCTGGCGATGTCGAATCCGAGCGGGAAGGCGGGCTCGGACCAGACCGGGCTGAGCAGGACCGGGTACTGCTGGTACCACAGACTCCAACGGCGGGCCAGCCCGTCCCGGGCAGTATGCGCCGTCGCCCAGCCGGCCAGGTCCGATGCGGGCAGGTACTCCAGCGCGTAGCCGAGGAACTGGCGGCCGTCAGGGCCCATGAACTGGTCCAGCAGTGGTTTCAGGACCCGCAGGTCAGCGGCGAGGATCGTGCTCCACAATTCAATCGCCTGCTCGTAGCCGGGCGGTGTCGTCTCGGTGACCTTGAAGCCGTCGTCCGCGAGCGCATCGGCGGCGCGGCGAACTGCCGCGGCCACCTCGGGGTGGGTGCTGCCGCCCGGCGGCTCCGGAAGTACCGCGACGGCCGGTCGTTCGCCGGGGGCCAGGTCGGTGAAGACCGCGGGCACGCTTAGCGGGTCGCGCGGGTGCTGGCCGGCGATCACGGTGAAGCCGGCCCGGACGTCGGCGATTCGGCGGGCCAGCACACCCTCGACGGCCATCAGCTGGAGGGAGATGCTGAAGTCCTCCGGAGGGATCACGGTCGCGCGGGGTACCGCCCCGGTCGAGGGCTTGATCGATGCCACGCCGCAGCAGTGCGCCGGGTTGCGCAATGACCCGCCGAGGTCATTGCCCAGGCCGAGCGGGCTCATCCCGGTCGCCAGGGCCGCGGCTTCGCCGCCGCTCGACCCGCCCGGGGTGCGCTGCGGGTTCCACGGGTTGCGGGTCAGGCCGTGCAGGGCCGAGTCGGTGTGCACGCGCAGCCCGAAGTCCGGCAGGTTGGTCCGCCCGAACGGGATGGCGCCGGCCGCGCGCAGCCGCTCCACCTGCGGAGCGTCGATCGCAGCGACCGCCTCAGCCAGCGCCGGGACCGCCTGCGTGGTCGGAGTGCCGGCCAGGTCAATGTTCTCCTTAACCGTAACCGGGACGCCGTGCAGCGCGCCGAGCACGGTGCCGTCCGCTACCGCCCGGTCGGCCGCGTCGGCGGCGGCGAGGGCCTCCTCCGGCAGCAGCCGGACAATGGCGTTGAGGTACGGGTTGACCTCCTCAACCCGATCCAGGTGCGCCTGAACGACCTCACGGCTGCTGACCTTGCGGTCGCGGATCATAGCGGCCAGCTCGACAGCGCTGTTGCGCCATAGTTCGCCCACGCCTCATCCCTCCAGGTCGAGATCGAGGCAACTGTAAGCCATCGGATGGATCCCGGTGAAGAGGGAATGACTCCGGCTCAGGCAGGTCCCGGAAGGCCGCCTGACGCGGCTCACGCGTCAGGATCGGGATCTGCGTCCGTAACATCAAGGTCGGGATCCACCACCCCGCCTTCCCGGTGCTTTTCTGAAGCGCGCATCACGGCCTGCATCTTGGCGAATTCATCGTCATCCACCGCCTCAGGCTCGCGGCCGGCCTGGTCGTCCGCGTCTCCCGGCGCCGGTGTGCGGTCACTCATGGCTAGGTCCTCCTCGGAAGTTGAATCCCGAGCCAGCAGCATATGGGAACCTGACGCTCGGCGACGGGGTCCCGGCGGTCAGGCCGATCACCGTGATAATCCAGCCGGGCTTCGGGATCGCCAGCCGCCCGAGCCGTTCCCCGCGGGCAGGCCAGCCCACATAACAAACCGAAAAAACCAGCGATGACCGCCCGCATATCTGGCATTATGCGGCTGGAAGGCCCGGTGATCTTCGATCACCCCCATTACGTCACCGGGAATCTCCCAGCGTTCCTTCAGCTTGAGTTGCGAAAGTACACCAATGAGGACCGAGTCGTCGCTCGCCCTGAGCGGGAGAGCGGCCGATCAGAGCGCCGCACCGACGTCTCGGCGTAGCCGGGGCGACGTCGTAGCCGTCGTCCTGCTCGTCGCGCTCCCGGCCGTCATCTTCGGCGTCCCCGCGCTGCTCGGGCACGCCGTTCTTCCCGGTGACGACATGACCCAGAACTTTCCGCTGCGCGTGCTGGCTGGGCGCGAGATCCGGGCCGGGCACCTGCCGCTGTATGACCCGTACATCTGGAGCGGCGCGCCGTTGCTGGCGGGCTGGAACGCGGGCGCCGCGTACCCGTTCACCTGGCTTTTTGCCATCTTGCCCGGCACTGCGGCGTGGACGGTCAACATGATCGCCACCTGGGCGGTGGCCGGGGTCGGAATGTTCTGCTTCCTGCGGGCCCTCAGGCTGGCCAGCCTGGCCAGCTTCCTCGGCGCGCTCTCGTTCGCTTTCGCCGGCGCGATGTCGGCGCAGGTCACTCACTTCGGCCTGGTAGCCGGGATGAGCTGGGTACCGGTCCAGCTGCTGAGCATCCTGCGGCTCGCGCAAGACCGTTCCGCCGCGTCCAGGCTCGGCTGGACCGCCGTCCTGGCCGCGGCCACCGGTCTGGTGATCCTCGCCGGTGAACCGCGTGCCATCGATGACTCGTGCGTGATCGTGCTGATCTACGCGGCCTGGACGGTAGCCCGCCTGGGACGCCGTGCGGGTCCCGCGGCCGTGTCGGTAATCGCGGGCCTGGTCCTCGGCGCGTGCCTCGGGGCCGTTCAGTGGCTGCCTGGCCTGGCGGCGATCAGCACGTCCCAGCGCGGCGCCGGCTCGATGGCCTTGTTCAACTCGGGCTCGCTCCCCGTCAGATGGCTGCTGCTGACGCTCGTGCCCGATCTCCTCGGCGGCTCCGGCTCACTGAGTCAGCCGGGCTTCTTTACCACCTACAGCCTGACGGAAGTGACGAGCTACGTAGGCATCTTGCCGCTCGTGGCCGCGTTCGCCCTCCTCGGCCGCCTCCGGCTGCGGTCGCGGCCCCCGGAGTGGGTGGTGTGGCACGTCATCGCTCTCACCGGGGTCGTGCTCGCGCTCGGGGGTAACACCCCCCTCGGCGATCTGCTCTACCACCTGCCCTTGTTCGGCGACCAGCGGCTGCAGAGCCGCAATGTCCTCGTGCTGGACCTGGCGCTCGCCGTCCTGCTCGGCTACTGGGCCGATCAGCCCTTCGGCCGGGAGAGCGGCGTGAAGGTACCGCGGGTCCGCGCGAGTGGCTTCCTCCGTCTTCCCGCTGCCCGCCGCATTGCCCCCGAGACCGTCCTCGCCGTCGTGCCGGCGCTGGCGGCGGCCGCGGTCGTGGTGCTCGGCTTCACCTGGGGAGCGGGCTTGCTGCACTGGCTCGGGATAGGCGCCGCCCAAAGCGCCAGCGTCATCGGCCAGCTGCAGCCCTGGCTGATTCCGTATGCGCTGCTGGGCGCCGGCGCCGCTGCGCTCGTGATCTTCGGGCCGCGCGCCGGGCCGAGGCTGCGATCGCGCCTGTTCGCCGGCTTCGTCGTGGTCGACCTGGTCGTTTTCACCGGTCTCTGCGTGGTCGAGGTCAGTCCCGGCCTTTCCCTGAGCTCCGCCGACTCGGGCAGTTCCGCCAGCCCGGCCGGCTCCGCGGCTGACCGGATCGTGACGGCAGCGGACCTGTCTCCGCGTCCTGTCGCGACCCTCTCCCCGCGTCCGGTCGCCACGCTCGGATATCCGGGGCGTTTCGCGATCTACGATCCCGACCTGCTCGACCCGGGTGAGCTGTCCGACCTCGACCCGCCCGACGTCAACGCCATCAGCGGCCAGGCGATGCCGTCCGTTCAGGGCTACTCGTCCATAGTCGATGACCACTACGCGTCGGCGACCGGATCGCATCAGGCCACGGGCGAAGGGCAGGATACGCTTGCTCCCGGTGCCGTCTCGGACGGGACTCTCGACCAGCTCGATACCTCGGTCATGCTGACCCTGTCCGGCTACCTCATCACCGAGGTCGGGGGGAATGGACCTGCCGCCGGGCCGCCGGGTACCGGCCGCCGCGATATCTCCGCCGATCAGCGCGCCACCTGGTACCTCGGTACCCCGCTCGAGGTATCCGAGGTCGAGGTACCAGACGTCGACGCCGCCAAGGACGCGGCAGCGGGGACTCAGATCGGGCTCACCGCGCCAGACGGCTCGATCAGCTGGTTCCGCGCGCGTGCGATGACCGGCTCCACCCTGGCGATCACCGTTTCCCGGCCGGTGTCGAGCATCGCCGTGGTCGGCCAGGCGCACGGCACGCCAAGCCCGCTGGGTCCGCCGTCCGTTGTGGCGGCGGGCGGAAGCGTGTTCGTCGCCGACGGGCAGCTACAAGATGCTCTCGTGCCGTCGCACTGGACAGCCGCTGGCTTCGACGGCTCGTTCGCGGTCTTCGCCAACCGCCTTGTCCAGCAGCCGCTCCGCATCGAGGCACTCCCTGGCCGGTCAGCCTCTGGCGCGTGGATAGGAAACTCCAGCGGCGCGCCGGCCGAGCCGACGCAGGCGACGGTGTTCTCCCCGCACGGTGCCCGTATCGTCCGCTCCGTGGCGGCGATCCCCGGCTGGAGCGCCACGTGGCAGCCGCGGCACGGCCCGGCGATCGCGCTGCCCGTCCAGCGGGACGGAGTCGTCCAGGCCGTCGATGTACCGTCCGGGCTTGGCGTCGTCACCTGGAGCTATACTCCGCCGGGCTTCCCGGCTGGCCTGGCCCTGTCGCTCGCCGCGGCGGCGCTTGTCTTTGTCTTTCTCCTGGTCTTCCTGGCGAACCGGATGCGCAGGTACGGTCGCTACCGGCGGGGAAGCCGATGATCCTTCCTGCCGGACGGCCCCGCCTCACGCTCCCGCGCCGGTAATACCCACCGCGGCGTTGAGCGCGTCGAGCGCCGATCCCTGCCGGGCCGCGTCGGCCCTGTCGAACGGCCCGGTCCAGGCCAGCCCGACCTGGTTCCGCCGGTTCCTGCTGTTCTGCCACAGCGAGGTCGCGTTGGCCAGGATGAAGTCGCGGTATTCGGCGCGCGGACCGTGCCGGTAAACCTCGTACAGGTGCCTGACGAAGATGCCCTTGAACTGCGGCCGGTCCCGGTCGCGGCCCGAGGTCTGCTGCTCGCCCGGCTCGGCGAGGATGCCCGGCGGTACCGTCAGGTCGCGCAGCGCCGCGGCGGCGATGGCTTGCGCCTGCCGGAGGTAGGCGCCGTCGCCGGTAATCTCGTACAGCACCGCGAGCCCGCCGATGATCACGCCCTGGTTGTAGGTCCAGGTCGTGCGGCCGTTGTTGGCGCAGTCGGCGGTCAGCCCGTCGTTGACCAGGCCGGCCGGGCCGATCAGTCCGCTGGCCCTGAACCACCGCCATTCGCGCAGCGCCCAGTCGAGATAATCGCTGGCCCCGCCGCTGGGACCGGTCGTCCGCTGATGCAAGCGGCCCGCGATGAGCAAGAACAGCTCGTTCGGAATCGCGTTCTTATAGGTTTTACCGCGCGTCCACCACAGGCCGCCGCCGCACGTGTCGTCCCAGCCCGCCGCCATCCCCGCGAAGAGCGCGCGCGCCAGGTCCAGGTACCTCACCTCACCGGTCAGGTCGAACGCCGCGATCCAGGCCAGCGCCCACCAGCCGTCGTCGTCGTAGTACTCGTTACTGAAACCCGGGTTGACCCGCCGGGCCCGGCCGAACGTCGTCTCGATGACATACCGGTACCTGCGCTCTCCGGTTCGCTGGCTGTGCTGGATCACCGCGGTCAGCGCGTTGGCAGAGTTCCACCAGCCGGCGGTCCTCCACAGCCCGTTCCTCGGGTTGTACCAGCGCTGCAGCGCGCCGACGGCCTCGTCGGCCCAGGCCCGGTACTGCTCAGGCTCTGGCCGCACGGCTACGGGGTCGGAGCCTGGCCGCCCGGATGGCTGTCCGGTTGCCCCGCGCTGAAGTGCAGCAGCGCGATCCCCGCGGTCACCAGCGTGAGCCAGCGGGTCAGCGAGTTACGCGGCAGCAGGGCCAGCGTTACCCACGCCACCGCGGTGTACCAGGGCAGTGACCACGGCGCCACCAGCACCCAGGCGAAGGTCAGCGCGCAGGTCGCCGCGAGCACGGCGGGCACGTCCGGGGACAGCCGGTTGTACAGGTACCAGGCCAGCAGGAGCAGCAGCGGCGGCCACAGCAGACCGATCAGCGTGTTCGTCGCTGCCGGGTTCCCCGGATCCAGATGGTCGCCGATGATCTGGAACAGCCGCCAGAATGACGGCGAGATTATCCGCCCCGACGCGTTCGGCAGCGGCTTGAGCGCATTCAAGCCGTAGCTGAAGAAGTACAGCGCGAACGCGACGACCGCCGCGGCGGCGGCGGTACGGAACACGCGCGTCCAGGAGCGCTCGCGGATCAGCGGCACGGCGATACCCAGCGCGACGAACACCGCGTTTATCTTGATCCCCAGGGCCACGCCGATCACCACGCCGGTCGCGAGGTCATGCCAGACGGTCGCGCCGCGGCGTGAGATCAGGATCGCCGCGATCCCGGCCAGCGCGACGAAGGCGTCCAGCTGCGCGCCCATGACCAGGACGTAGATCAGCAGCGGGTTCACGGCCCAGATCAGGCCGGCGCGCACCGGGTCGGCCGCCGACCGCAGCAGCAGGTACCCGGCCGCGACGTACGCGGCTCCGGTCATGATCATCAGGGCCCAGATCGTCAGCCACGGCCTGCTGCCGCCGACGAGCGCCGCGGCCAGGTGCGTCCAGGTGGCGACCGGACCATACACCGAGGGAGCCGACCGCCACCGCGGGTCGACCAGGGCGACATACGGATTGTGGGCGCCGCCGGGCAGGTCGGCGGGCAGGTACACGTACGGGTCGTGCCCGAGCGCGGCGATCCGCCCGTACGCGGCGAGGCTGGCCGGATCCGAGGTGCCGACCGGTGTGATGTTCACCACGACCGCGACCACCGCCGCCCCGATCCAGAACACCCTCTTCGGGTCCGGGCGCCAGCCGCGGCTGTTCGCCCACAGCATCCCGGCCAGGCCCAGGCAGCAGAACGTGATCGCGGGGTACATGATGCCGTTGGTGACGTCGGCCGACAGGACCGGCGCACCCAGCTGGCGGGCCAGCGCGGTGAGCGGCAGCAGCACCGGCAGCGTCGCCTCGCTGGCGCCCGGGGCGGTCGCGCAGAGCCCGGTAAACGCCAGCAGGCCGAGCCCGAGCACGGACACCGACACCGCGGGCAGCGGACGGCCCAGCGGGCTGGACTTGAGCGCGCGGATGAGCACGCCCATCAGCGCCTCGACCCGGCCGCCGGGTATCAGTGGTTCGGCCAGCTTCGTGGCTTGCGCGGGAGCGGTGTCTTGTGTGGTCGCGGCGTCCTGCGTCCTGGCGGCCGTTCCCCGGGCCATCACGTCACCCCGCATGCTAGGCCGACCGCGGCGGGGCGGTCATCGGCCGCTGGGCGCAACGCGGGCGCCGTATCGGCCACAAACGTCATCCGCGCGATATATCCGGCTCGTCCGCGCGGACGATGCCCGGATCTGTCCGGACGCCCGCGCGGAGTGCCCGGTCACCGAGTCGCCTCCTCATCACCTATTCCCATAGTGAAGAAGACTAGCGCGGTCATCCGCCTGCTTCCGGCGCTCTCCGTTATCGCCGCCGAGCACGGCAACGGACACATCCGGTCGCCGGGATGGGGTTAGCTTAGGCTCATGTTTCCACCGCGCCGGTCCCGCCGCGCCGTATCGGCGCTCGGCCGGCCCCGGCGCCTCGCATACTCACTTGCCGGACGTTGCCGGGACCTGGCGCGCCGTAACTGGCTCTTCGCCGTCGTCGCGGTGTGCGGCGCCGCGCTGCGCGTCGTAGTCCAGCTGGCCTACCAGCCGGCGCTGATCTTCCCCGACAGCGAGCGGTACCTGCAGTACGCTCACAACTTCATCGCCGGACAGTGGATCCCTGACTGGCTGCGCACCAGCGGCTACTCGATCCTGCTCATGCCGGCGGTGCTGGCCCATAACCTCGCGGCGGTCGCCGCGGTCCAGCACCTGCTCGGGCTGGCCACGGCGGTGCTGATCTACGCGGTTCTCGTCCACTTCGGCGCCCGGCGCTGGCTGGCCACGCTGGCGACCGTCCCCGTCTTGTTCGACCCGCTCCAGCTCGACATCGAGCAGTACGTCCTCACCGACGTCGTCGCGACGTTCCTGCTCGTGGCGGCGCTGACCATCTTGGTGTGGAAACGCGACGCGATCGGCAAGGTGGCACCCGCGATGGCCGGGCTCCTGCTCGGCGCCGTCACGATCATCAGGGAACCGGACCTGGTGGTGATGATCCCCGCGGTGCTTTACCTGGTGGTCACCATCCGGCCCTGGCGGCGCCTCGCGGCCCGGGCGGGGCTGCTCCTCGTCGCCTTCCTGATCCCGGTTCTCGGCTACCTCGTCTGGTTCCAGGTGTGGTTCAGGACCTTCAACTTCATCACCTACAACGCCCAGTTCATGTACGGGCGGGTCGTGCAGTTCGCCGACTGCACGGGCATGTCGCTGCCCTGGTACGAGCGCCACCTGTGCCCGCCGCAGCCGGCCGCGCAGCTCGACCCGGATTTCTACATGTGGGCGCCGCAGTCACCGCAGGTGACCCTCCAGCCCACGGCCGGGCTGAGCAAGGGCCAGATCGTCTCCGACTTCGACGTGCGGGTGATCGAGCACCAGCCGCTGACGTACCTGAAGGTGGTCGCCGAGGACATGCTCTACAGCTTCTCCCCGGTGCGCGGGACCGGTCCTGAGCACTATCCGACCGAGTACCACGAGTTTCACACGTACTTTCCTGGGGATAAGGCGGAGTTGGCGACGATCGCCACGTACACCGGCCGCAGCCCGCACGTCGATCACGCGCTGGCCGATTTTCTGACCGGTTACGGCCGGGACTTCTACGTGCCCGGCCCGCTGCTCGCCGCGGGCCTCGCGCTGGGCGTGGCCGGCCTGGCCGGGATCGGCCGGGCCCGGCGCAGCGGGCTGCGCGCTCCCTGCCTGCTCTTCACGATCGGCACCATCGTCGTCGTCGAGTTCCCGTTCTTCACCGCCACCTTCGACTGGCGGTACGAGCTGCCGCAACTGTCCCTGATCCCGATCGCCGCGGGCCTCGGCGTGACCGCCCTGGCCGGCTGGCGCCCTGACCGGACCCCGGCCCCCGCCGAGACGCCGACGGAGCAGACCGAGCGGACCGAGCCGACCGAGCCGACGGAGCGGACCGAGCGGACCGAGCCGTCGCGGGCGCACCCGGCCGAGACGACCGCCGCGCTTGGTCAGGGACCCCGCGATACCGGCGAACCGGCCGTGGCCCGCGGCCTGCCCGACGACCGCCACGGGCCTTCTGGATAATCGTTAAGCAGGAGGTCCGCATGGCCGATGACGAGTTCCCCGCTCCGCGGAGCGGATTCGTGGTCACTCATTTCCTCGTAGTCTCTGACCAGGACCGGTCCCGAGATTTCTACGAAACGGTGTTCGGGGCGAAGGTTGTGCTGGAACGCGACCCGGTCATCTTGAAGATCGCCAACACCTGGCTGATCCTCAACGTGGGCGGCGGGCCGACCGATGACAAGCCCACCGTGACGCTTGCCCCGCCCGCCGACCCCGATCACGCCAGCGCGTTCCTCAACCTCAGGGTGGCGGACATCGCGGCGGCGTATGCGGAATGGTCCGCGAAGGGCGCCGAGTTCCTTACCGAGCCCAAGGATCACGGCCGGGAAATCCGCGCGTATATCCGTGACCCCGATGGGCACCTGATCGAGGTCGGCCAGACGACCGGGCGAATTCCGGCCTAACCGGCGTCAGGAGGGATTGCCCATGACGATCAGGCGGATCAGCTCCGGCCCCGGCCTCCCCGCGGGCTTTCCGTTCAGCCTGGCCAGCGAGGGATCGAGTTCCAGGCGGTAGCTGCTTCAGCCGCGTGACATGGTCCCAGAGCACCGGCGCCCTAGGCGTACTGTGCCTCGCCGTTGCCGAACGACCAGTTTTCCTTTCTCACATCCACGAGGCAGATGACCACGTCTTCGCGGCGCAACCCGATCCGCTCGTGCAGGCCGTCGGCCACGGCCCGGTAGAAGTCTTGCTTGGTGGCCGCGTTCCGCCCCTCGTTGAGGGTGACCTGGATCAGCACCGCGTCGGCGGTCCGGTGGATCCCGAGGTAGTCCGGGTCGACGATGAGATTGTCGTGGCTGTGCTCGGCAACCACCATGAAGCGGTCGTGTTCCGGCGCCTTCAGCACGCCGACGAGAGCGTCGTAGACGACATCGCTGATGGCCCTGCGGTACGCGGCTGACTTGCCCGCTACCAGGTCAATACGGACAAGCGGCATGATGTCCGCCTTTCGGGTGAGTATTTTCAGCCGACCAGAAGACAAGACCCACGGGCCCGTCGCCTACCGCGTGCGGAGGAAGCCGAGCACCCGCCGGATCAGCAGCGCGGTGGCCTCGGCGTCGTAGGACGGCAGCGAGCTGTCGGCGAAGTAGTGCTGGTCGCCGGGGTAGAGGAACAGTTCCCCCTCCTTGGCCTGCTCGACGAGCTCGCGGGCCGCGTCAATGTCGCCTTCGCCTACGAAGATCGGGTCAGCGTCCATCCCGTGGACCTGCACGGGCACCTCGTCGGGCCAGCTGGAGCCGAACTCCGTGACCGGCACGCAGGCGTAGAACAACAGCGCTCCCCGCGCGCCGGGCCGTGTCTGGGCCAGCTTCTGGGCCGGGAGCACGCCGAGCGAGAAGCCGGCGTACACCAGCCCCGCGGGCAGCCCTGCGACCGCCTGGACGCCTCTGTCGATCATCTCGCCGAAGCCGGCCTCCTCGACATACCGCATCCCCTCGTCGAGGGTGCCGAACGTCCGGCCCTCGAACAAGTCGGGCGTGTGCACGGTATGCCCGGCGCGGCGCAGTTCGTCGGCGAAGGCGATTACTCCGGGGGTCAGTCCCTGCGCGTGGTGGAAGAGCACCACCTCGGCCATCTCTGCCTCCTGATCTTCGTGAAGGAAAATCGAGTGATCCCCCATCATGGCGATCTGAACCCTCTATGCGGGAAACCCTTTTATCCCGAACGAGCCCGGTTCCTCTCTCCGCCCTCCTATCGCGCTTACCAGCGACCGGCGTAACGGTGTCAGGAAGCTGACGCCCGTTGTGTCGCCTGGGCGACAGGCAGCCGGGGCGCAGCCAGGCAGGCTGATCGTAGTTGGTGATGCGAGTAACCGCGGAGGCGAAAATGACCGCCGTCGTAAGCAGGGAGCAATCGAGGGCGACGTGGCTCACCGGCCTGGCCGGCCTGCTGATCCTCGCGGCCGCATTCGTGATGATGGCCTGCGCGGCCCCTTCGCTGGTCCACGCGCGAGCGCACGCCGCCGTGACCCAGGCGACCACGGTGTACACCGCCTCTGTCATCATCGGAAGCTGGCCCGCGCACCGGGCCGCCGGCGCCGGTCAGCTCAGGCCGTAACAGATTCTGGCCCGCGCCGCCGCCCTCCCGCCGTGCTAGACACGTGGCATGACCGCTTCTCAGGTACCGGACCTGGCCGACGTGCTCGCGGCGCGCCAGCGCATCGCGCCCTACCTCCGGCCGACCCCGCTGTACCGCTACCCCGCGTTGGACGTGATGACCGGGGCGCAGACGTGGGTCAAGCACGAGAACCATCAGCCTGTGGGCGCCTTCAAGGTCCGCGGCGGGGTGAACCTGGTCAGCCAGCTGACCGGGGATGAGCGAAGCCGGGGTGTCATCACGGCCTCGACCGGTAATCACGGCCAGTCGGTTGCTTACGCGGCAGACCTGTTCGGCGTGCGGGCGGTGATCTGCATGCCCGAGCAGGCCAACCCCGTGAAGGTCGACTCGGTGCGGGCCCTCGGCGCCGAGGTGGTCTTCCACGGTCGTGACTTCGACGATGCGCGCGAGTACTGCGAGAAGCAGGCCGCCGAGCACCGGTACCGGTACGTCCACTCGGGGAACGAGCCGTCCCTCATCGCGGGCGTGGCCACGTACGCCTTGGAGATCCTCGAGGCCCAGCCGGGCGTCGAGGTGATCGTGGTCCCGGTCGGCGGCGGTAGCGGGGCCGCGGGGACCTGCGTGGTGGCCAAGGCCATCCGCCCGTCGATCGAGGTGATCGGCGTGCAGTCCGAGGCGGCGCCGGCCGCCTTCCGCTCCTGGCGGGCTGGCGTGCTCGTGCAGGACACCACCAGCACGTTCGCCGAGGGGCTGGCCACCCGGACCGCATTCGAGCTGCCGCAGCGGATCATGCGGGCGTCGCTGGATGACTTCGTCCTGGTCTCCGAGGATGCGCTGGCGGCCGCGACGCGGTTGATGATCGAGAAGACGCGCAACCTGGTCGAGCCGGCCGGCGCGGCCGCCTTGGCCGCTCTGCTGGGCGCCCCCGGGCGGTTCGCCGGCCGGAAGGTGGCGATCGTGTGCAGCGGCGGCAACATCAGCCCGGCACAGCTGGCTGGACTGTGGCCCGACGACCAGGTTCCCGGTGACCGCTAATCGTCGAAGTAGTGGCTGCCCGCTCTCGCGCGCCATCCCGGCGGAGGGTCCTCACCGACCAGTCCGTCCACGGCCTCGCGCAACAGGTCGGCGTGCCCGGTATGCCGCCCGTATTCCTCGATCAGGTCGCAGACGAGCCGGCGCAAGCTTGCGCGCCGGCCGTCGGGCCACGAGGCGTGGGCGAGCTGGTCGAGTCCGCCGTCGGCCATGGCCGCCTCGAGCCGCGCGCGGGACCGTTCGGCGGCGCCGTCCCAGAGCGCGTAGAGCTGTTCGGGGGTGTCGTCGGAGGCGGACGTGAACTCCCAGTCGTCATCGCCGTCCAAGTCGGCGGCGTCCCACGGCGCGCCGATCGGCTCCCCCGTCAGCTTGGTCGTGAAAACGTAGTCCTCCACCAGGGCGAGATGCTTGAGCAGGCCGCCGAGGGTCAGCGTGGAGGCGCCGATGCGGGTCTGCAGCCCGGCCGCGTCCAGGTCGTCGGTCTTCCAGCGGAAGGTCGTGCGCAGGCGGTTGAGCGCACCGACCAGTTGCTCGGCCTCGGTGCCCGCCGCGGGCGGTTCCCACGGGTCATCACTGTCGGTCATGGCGCCACAGTAGATCACCGTGCGGACATTCCGCGCCCGCGGCCGACGTCGCGGCCAGGCCTGCGCTTACTGACGGGTGTCCGCGTTACGGAGCCGGAAGCCCCAGTTCAGCATCTGCTCGGCATCCTCCGCGGCGGCCGCCGGGCCGGTGGCCGGGCTGCCCAGCGCGACCCCGATCAGCGCCCGGCCGTTCCTGGCCGCTTCGAACAGCAGGCACTGTCCGGCGTCGTCGGTGTACCCGGTCTTGATCCCCAGGGCACCCTGATACGAGCCGATGAGCTCGTTGGTGTTGTCCCACCAGTATTCGTGATGCCCGGGTCCCTGCGGCAGGTGGTAGAACGACAGGTCCACGATCGACCGGAAAGCCGGGTACCGCATCGCGGCCAGGCCGAGCGCGACCAGGTCGGACGGCGTGGAGTAGGTCGAGGTCTCGGTGGGATAGGGCAGCCCGTCCGGTGAGGCGAAATGGGTGTGCGTCAGGCCCATCCGGGCCGCGGCCGCGTTCATCCGCGCGACGAAGGCGCTCAGGCCAGGACCGTAGGCGTTCGCGAGGGTATACGCCGCGTCGGCGCCCGACGCCAGCAGCAGCGCCTCCAGCAACTGCTGCGCCGTGAGCACGTCCCCCGGGCGCAGCGCCGCGCTTTCGCCCCCGTACTCCCACGCGTAGGTGACGGCCGCCTTCGGCACCCGGATCTCCCGGCTCAAGGTGCCGCTTTCCATCACCAGCAGGGCGGTCATCACCTTGGTGATGCTCGCCATCGGCCGCTCGACATCGGCGTCGCGGGACCACAGCACCTGGCCGGTGGTCGCGTCGGCCAGCACCGCGCCCTTGGCCTTCACCCCTCTGGGCGCGCCGGCCACCTCG
>JASHVM010000400.1:0-16540 GCA_030044595.1 Streptosporangiaceae bacterium | reverse complement strand
ACGAGGCCGCGGACGAGCACGCCGAGGCGGCGTGGATCGCCGCGACCATCGACCAGCTGCTCGGCGGCGCGTCCTTCCACGCGCTCGACAGCGGCCGGGCCGACGGGCACGGTCACGGCCGGATCGGGCTTTCCGACATAGCCGTGCTGTACCGCACGGACGCGCAGGCCGGCCCGCTCAGTCAGGCGCTGACCCGGGCCGGGCTGCCGCACCAGAAGAGCTCGCACGACCTGCTCGCCCGCCGGGCCGGGGTCGCGGACATCCTGCGCGAGATGCGCCTTCATCCGGACCGCCCGGGGATCGGCGCCCGCGCTCCCGCCAGCGGCGGTGCCGGCGCGGGCGGTGAAAGCGTCCTGGCGCGGCTGGCCGCGGCCGTGCGCGCCGTGGCCACGGCCAGGGGAGGAGAACGGGGAGGCGGGAGGGGCGATGCCACGGTGATCGACATCCGCGCGGCGGGCGAGCTGCTGACGCCGCTCGCCCGCCGGTGCGGCGCCGACCTCGAGCGTTTCCGTACCGAGATCGCCCTCGGCGCGGAAACTGACGCGCTGGATCCGCGGGCGGAGGCGATCACGCTGCTGACCCTGCACGGCGCCAAGGGCCTGGAGTTCGACGTGGTGTTCCTGGCCGGCTGCGAATCCGGCCTGCTGCCGCTCCGGCTGCCCGGGTCCGGGCCTGGCGCCGCCGACGCCGCCGAGGAGCGGCGGCTGCTTTTCGTCGGGATGACCAGGGCCCGCGGCCGGCTGCTGCTGACCTGCTCGGCCCGCCGGACCAGGTACGGCGCGGAAGGGGCAGCCGGCCGGTCGGCGTTCCTGGCCGCGATCGACCCGGCACTGCTCGGCGCGGCCGCGCCGGGCCGGACGCGCAAGCCCGCCGGCCGCCAGCTGCGCCTGCTGTAAACGGGCCGGCCCTGGCCGGGAGCTCAGAGCGGCGGCGATGCGCTCGACCATGTCGGCGAGGATCGGCCGCGGCGTGGCGAAGTTGAACCGGAACGACCCCGCGCCGCCCGCGCCGAACGCCGGGCCGTCCACGACGGTGACGTGCGCGTGGTCGGTGACCAGTTCGCCCGGCGAGCAGGGCAGGTCCAGCGCGGCGCAGTCGACCCAGGCCAGGTAGGTGCCGTCAGGCGGCCGGTAGCGGACCAGCGGCAGGTAGCGGCTTAGCAGGTCAGCGAGGAGGCGGCGGCTGTCATCGAGGTAGCCGAGGACTTCGGTCAGCCACGCGTCGCCGTGCCGGAACGCGGCGATGTTCGCGACGACGCCCGGATTGCTCGCACCGCGCGTGGCGAAGAATCCCATCTGATCCCAGCGCTCGCGGTCGGGCTCGTTGGTGAGGATCACCTCGGCGCACTTGAGGCCGGCCAGGTTCCAGGCCTTCGAGGCGGACGTGGCCGTCAAGGTGTGCGCCGCGGCGGCGTCGGACGTGGACGCGTAGGGAACGTGGCGCATGCCCGGGTAGACGAGCGGACCGTGGATCTCGTCGGCGAAAACCCGGCCGCCGTGCCGTTCGACCACCTCGGTCAGCTGGGCCATCTCGCCCGGGACGAAGACCCGCCCCAGCGGGTTGTACGGATTGCAAAAGATGAGCAGATGCCCCCCGGCCCGGAACGCATCTTCGATCGCGTCCAGGTCGAAGGTGAACAAGCCGTCGGCGTCGAGCATCCGGACCTGGATGATCTCGCGGCCGAGGAAGCCTGGCACGGTGAGGAACGGCATGTACGCCGGGGTCGGCAAGATGACCGGCGAGCCCGGCCGCGAGAAGTGCGTGATGGCAAGCTCGAGCGCCTTGAGCACGTCCGGGACGTTGCGGACCAGCGCGGGATCGACGGCCCAGCCGTAACCGCGCTGCTGGTATTCCGCGCAGGCCTCGGCCAGCTCGTGGGCCAGGGGCGGCGGGAGGTAGCCGAAGTTCGCGTCGGCAGACAGCCCCGCGAGCGCGTCGAGGATCGGCGGCGCGGCGCCGAAGTCCATCTCCGCCACGGCGGCGCCGAACCCGTCCGGGCCCGGCGCCACCCATTTGAAGCTGCCGCGAGCGCGGAGCGTCGCCACGCTCGTGGTATCGATCGCCTGCCTGAGAGTTCGGGGCACACCGTCATCCTCCACCGAGAAGCTGGCCGAGGGCGAGGTGATGCCGGGCCGGGGTAGTCACCGCGCCACGCGTCATGACCGGCGGCAAGACGGGACCGACAGCGGCCGCTTCGACGTCAGCGCCCCCGGCGCTCCGTTCGCCTCCGGCGACCACGCCGTCAATCTCCGGTTGCTGGCCGAGGCGACCAACCGTCGCCGCGCCGAGCAGGCTCGGCTTCCGGGATCGAGCCGGAGGGCGGCAGGACGGGCACCCGGACCGGCCGGGCTTGCGGGTAGATCAGTCCCGTGCCGGTGTTGAGCACGACCACTTCGTCCGCTCCGGACAGCCAGCCGGACTCGCGCAGCTGCCGCACGGCAGCAAAGCAAGCGGCGCCTTCGGGGCAGATGAAGCTGCCCTGCAGGCTCGCCACCTCACGCTGCGCGGCGAGCAGCGTCTCGTCCGTCACCGCCACCGCGGTCCCGCCGGTGGCGTAGAGCGCGTCCAGGATGAGGAAGTCGCCCAGCGCCTTGGGCACGGTCAGGCCGAACGCCACCGTCCTCGCGTCCGGCCACGGCTCGCTCTGCCGGGCGCCAGCTTCGAAGGCCCGCACGATCGGCGCGCAGCCAGCCGCCTGGACGGCGACGAGCCGCGGCAACGCGCCGGACACCCAGCCGAGCTCGAGCAGTTCGCACAGCGCCTTATGGAGGCCGATGATGCCTACGCCCCCTCCGGTGGGGTACACGATCACGTCCGGCATCCGCCAGCCGAGCTGCTCGGCGATCTCCAGGCCCATCGTCTTCTTGCCCTCGACCCGGTACGGCTCCTTGAGCGTCGATACGTCCTGGTAGCCGGGACGCCGTTCCAGCGCATCGGCCACGAGTCGGCCGGCGTCGCCGATCAGCCCGTCCACCAGGTACAGCTCAGCCCCGGCGGCCGCGCATTCGGCGCGAGTGATCGCCGGGGCGCCGGCGGGCATCACGATCAGGCTCCGCATCCCCGCCCGGGCCGCGTACAGCGACCAGGCCGCCCCGGCGTTGCCGTTGGTCGGCATGGCGATCGCGGCGGCGCCGAGCTCGGCGGCCCGCGACACGCCCACCGCGGCGCCGCGCGCCTTGAACGTGCCGGTGGGGAGGAGGCCCTCGTCCTTCATCAGCAGGTTCGGCACGCCCAGCGCCTGGCCCAGCCTCGGCATGCCCAGCAGCGGCGTCACGCCCTCGCCCAGGCTCACCACGTTCCCGGGCCGGCGGACCGGCAGCAGCTCGTGGTAGCGCCACAGGTCGGCGGGCCTGCCCGCGATGTCGCGCGGCGATGCCTGGCTGGCCACCCGGTGCAGGTCGTACCTGGCCAGCAGCGGGGACCCGCACGAGCAGGTGCCCTGCGTCTGGTCGGCCTCGTGACGGGCGGCGCAGCGCGGGCAGTCGAGATGAGACAGGGCGGAGTACGGCATAGGCACGGTGTCTACGATCTGGCTTCGCGTGTCAGTATGGCGGCATGCCGGATGCGCGCGCGGGGCGGCCCGCTACTGCTGAAGATCTCGTGGACGTCGCGAAGCTGGTCACCGCGTACTACGCGGTGCACCCCGATCCGGGCGATGCCGCGCAGCGCGTGTCGTTCGGCACGTCCGGTCATCGCGGATCGGCGTTCGCCGCGACGTTCAACGAGGACCATATCCTGGCCACCACCCAGGCCATCTGCGAGTACCGGGCCGGCCAGGGCATCGACGGGCCGCTGTACCTGGGCGCCGACACGCACGCGCTGTCCGAGCCGGCCCAGGTCAGCGCGCTGGAGGTGCTGGCCGCCAACGGCGTGCGGGTGATGGTCGACGCCCGCGGCGGGTACACGCCGACCCCGGCGGTGTCCCGGGCGATCCTGGCGCACAACGCGACCGGGCCCGCCCGCGCCGACGGGATCGTGGTCACGCCCTCGCACAACCCGCCTTCGGACGGCGGCTTCAAGTACAACCCGCCCGACGGCGGACCCGCGGGCACCGACATCACCCGGCAGATCCAGGACCGTGCGAACGCGCTGCTCACCGACGGCCTGACGGCCGTGCGACGGGTCCCGTACGCCCGGGCGGCCGCGGCCGGTACCACCGGCAAGTTCGACTTCCTCGGCAGCTACGTGGCCGCTCTGGGGCAAGCGGTGGACCTGGCCGCGATCAGGGCGGCGGGGGTGCGCATCGGCGCCGATCCGCTCGGCGGGGCGAGCGTCGCGTACTGGGGCGAGATCGGCGATCGCTACGGCCTGGACCTGACCGTCGTCAACCCGGACGTGGACGAAACGTTCCGGTTCATGACCCTGGACTGGGACGGCAAGATCCGGATGGACTGCTCGTCGCCCTACGCGATGGCCAGCCTGATCGGCCGCCAGCGCGAATTCACGGTCGCGACCGGGAACGACACCGACGCCGACCGGCACGGCATCGTCACGCCCGACGAGGGCCTGCTCAACCCCAACCACTACCTCGCGGTCGCCATCGACTACCTGTACCGGCACCGGGACGGCTGGCCGGCCGGGGCGGCCGTCGGGAAGACCCTGGTCAGCTCCTCGATGATCGACCGGGTGACCGACGGCCTGGGCCGGGCGCTGTTCGAGGTCCCGGTCGGGTTCAAATGGTTCGTGCCCGGGCTGCTGGACGGGTCGGTGGCTTTCGGCGGCGAGGAAAGCGCCGGGGCGTCGTTCCTGCAGCGCGACGGTTCGGTCTGGACGACGGACAAGGACGGCATCATCCTCGCCCTGCTGGCTTCCGAGATCACGGCCGTGACCGGCTGCTCGCCGTCGCAGCTCTACCAAGGGCTCGCCGGCCGCTACGGAGCGCCTGTCTACGCCCGCGTCGACACCGCGGCCACCCGGGACCAGAAGGCAGCCCTGGCCCGGCTCTCGCCCGAGCAGGTCGCCGCCAGTGAGCTCGCGGGCGAGAAGATCATCGCGGCGCTGACCACCGCCCCCGGCAACGGCGCCGCGATCGGCGGGCTCAAGGTCGTCGCCGCGTCTGGCTGGTTCGCTGCCCGCCCGTCCGGGACGGAAGACGTCTACAAGCTGTACGCCGAGTCCTTCCGCGGCCCCGAGCACCTCGCCGCGATCCAGGAGCAGGCGCGGGAGATCATCGCGGCGGCCATCGGCTGATCCGGTCACCGGGTGCGGCGCCAGACGACCGCCTCCCACGGCCGCAGCTCCAGGTCGGGCAGGACTCCGAGCGGGCTGTCGGGCACGTTGGCCAGCACGGTCCGCGCGGCCGCCCAGTCACGGCCGAGCGGCAGGCGGGTCCCGAGATGGTCACCGGAGAAGTTCGCCGCGACCAGCAACTCGGCGTCGCGGCCGCGGCGCAGGAACGCCCAGATCGCCGGGTGACCGGGGAGCAGTAGCTCGAAGTCGCCGTCGGTGACCACGGGGTCGGTGTGGCGCAGCGCGATCAGCTGCCGGTAGTACTCGAAGACCGAGCCGGGGCGGCCGACCTCGGCCGCCGCGTTGACCTGGACGTGATCGGGGTTGATTCCGATCCAGGGGGTGCCGCTGGTGAAGCCGGCCCCGGCCGAGGCGTCCCACTGGACCGGGGTACGGCCCTGGTCACGGCTCATCCGGCCCATCGCCGCGAGCAACGCGGTCAGGTCGACGTCGCCGCGCGCGGCCGCTTCGGCGTAGAAGTTGAGCGTCTGGATGTCCCGGTAGTCGGCGATCGTGGCGAACGGCGCGTTGGCCATCCCCAGCTCGTCGCCCTGGAACACGAACGGCGTGCCGCGGTGCAGGTGCAAGACGGTGGCCAGCGCCTTGGCCGAGGCCACGCGGTAGGCGCCGTCGTCGCCGAACCGAGACACCGGACGGGGCTGGTCGTGGTTGCTCCAGTACAGCGAGTTCCACCCCCGCTCGGCCAGCCCGGCCTGCCAGGCGGCCAGCGACGCCTTGAGCGCGGGGAGCAGCAGCGGGCGCGGGTCGTACTTATTCGCGCCGTAGTCCAGCTGCACGTGCTCGAACTGGAACACCATGTCAAGCTCGTGCCGGTCCGGATCGGTGAACAGCACCGCCTGCGGCATGGTGACGCCGGGCATCTCGCCGATGGTCAGCACGTGGGCGGGCCGGCCGGCGAACACCTCGCAGTACATCTCGTGCAGGAATTCATGGTTGCGCGGCCCGCAGGTGAAGTACTGGTCGCCGGGCCCGTACGGCGAGCCGGGCCGTGGCTCGGTATCCGGCAGGGACGTGTCCTTGCTGATCATGTCGATGACGTCCATCCGGAACCCGTCCACGCCACGGTCCAGCCACCACCGCATCATGGCGTAAATCGCCTGGCGTACCTCCGGGTTCTCCCAGTTGAGGTCGGGCTGCTTGGGCGAGAAGATATGCAGGTAGTACTGGCCGGTGGCCTCGTCCCAGGTCCAGGTCGGCCCGGAGAAATGCGATTCCCAGTTGGTCGGCTCGGCGCCCGGCGTCCCTGGCGTCAGTCCCGGGCGGGCGTCCCGCCACCAGTACCAGTCCCGCTTGGGGTTGTCACGACTCGAGCGGGACTGCCTGAACCACGGGTGCTCGTCGGAGGTGTGGTTCACGACCAGGTCCATGACCAGCCGCATGCCGCGGGCGTGCAGGCCGGCGATCAGCTCGTCAAGGTCGGCGAGCGTCCCGAACAGCGGGTCGATGTCCTGGTAGTCGCTGATGTCATAGCCGTTGTCGGCCATCGGCGACCGGTAGACGGGCGACAGCCAGACCACGTCCACCCCGAGGCGCTCGAGGTGGTCCAGGTGGCTGAGCACGCCGCGCAGATCGCCGATGCCGTCCCCGTCGGAGTCGGCGAAGCTCCTCGGGTACACCTGGTAGACAACCCAGCGCCGCCACTCATCGCCGCGGCCATGATCCGCGGCCTTCGTCCCGGACAGCTCCCCTGCCTCAGGCAACAGTTTCCTCCACTCCATCAACATGGCTGAACGTGCTGCGCACGGACCGGACCGCGGTGGCGGCCCTACAGGCCCATGTCGCCCAGTTCCTTGTACAGGTCCGCCCGCGGGTGGCCCTGGCTCACCGGGAGCACCGCGGTGGTGCCGGGCGATCCAGGGCCGGAATCGCCGTCCGGCTTCGCCTTGCCGCGCCTGGGCACCTTGCGCTTGGTGCGGAAGATCCAGCCGGAGGCGATCCCGCCGACGAGCCCGCCGAGGTGGCCGATCCAGCTCACACCCGGGGCACCCGGCACCGCCACCGTCAGGATGTAGGCGTACGACAGTCCGATGACGACCGCGGCGAGCGCGTCGATGAGGTTCCGTTCGAGGATCCCCCGGGTCAGGACGTAGCCGAAGTAGCCGAAGATCAGGCCGCTGGCCCCCACGGTGAGCTCGTTACTGCCCTGGAACAGCCACACCGCCAGGCCGCTGGTGATCGCGACGATCAGCGTCACGCCCAGGAATTTGACCACGCCCCGGTAGGCCGCCAGGAAGCCGAAGACGAACAGCGGCCCGGAGTTCCCCTCGATATGGTCCCAGGAGAAGTGCAGGAACGGCGCGGTGAAGATGGCGCCCAGGCGCCCGACGTCGCGCGGCAGGATCCCGTAGCTGGCATCCAGCCCGTAGTGATCGGCCCAGTTCGCGACCTGGAGCACCCAGATCAGCGCGATGAACCCGACCATCACGAAGAACGCCTTCCTGGCCTCGTCGACGTCGATCTCGGCTGCCCGGCGCTTCGGGCTCTTGGCCCCCCGCGGAGCCGCCGTTCCCGAGCTCGGCGGGCCGGAGCCGGACTGACTAGTCATGCTCCCATTGTCCAACAGCTATCCCGTGGTGTGTCCGCTTCGCCGGGGCTGGATTCGCTGCGCGTACATTTGCCTGAGTGGCATCATTGCCCGCAGCCAGCGTTCTGCTCGCGGCGGGGATGGGTTGCGGAGGTAGCCGTGGCTGCTGTGGTGTTCGGTGCGGACCTGGCGAGTCACGTCTCCCGCCGCCGGACGGCCCTGGTGCTGGGGGCGGGCGGCGTACTCGGCGCGGCCTGGATGACCGGCACCCTGGCCGGCCTGCAGGACCGGCTGCCGTGCGCGGCCGGCGACGTTGACGTCATCGTCGGGACGAGCGCGGGCAGCGTGCTCGCCGCCGCCCTGCGCTGCCGCGCTTCTTTCGACGAGGTGGCGGCCTGGCAGCGCGGAGAAGCCACCGGGATCCTGACCGAATCCGTGGCGCTGGCCGCCCAGGACGGCCCGCTGCCGCCGCTGCCGCACTGGCGTTTCGGCTCGGTGCCGCTGGCGTGGGCGGCGCTGCTCACGCCGCACCGGGTGCCTCCGTGGGTGGGCGCGAGCGCCTGGCTGCCGCACGGGCGGGGCCAGCACGCCGCGCTGCGGTCCCTGGTCAGCGCGCTGCACCGGCGCCATCACCAGCAGGTCGCGCCGGGCGGGCCGCCGCCCCACTGGGTCGATGACCACACCTGGATCGCCGCCGTGGACTACGACACCGGGCAGCGCGTGCTGTTCGGGCGGGACGCCGCGCCGCGCGCGTCGCTAGCGGACGCGGTGGTCGCCTCCTGCTCCATTCCGGGCTGGTACGAGCCGACGACCATCGGCGGCCGCCGCTACGTCGACGGCGGCGTGCGGTCCACGACGTCGCTCGGCGTGCTGGACGGCACGGACGTGCAGGACGTCTACGTGCTCGCGCCGATGGCCAGCACCGACGCCGATCATCCGCGTCAGCCGCACCTGCGGATGGAACGCCGGATCCGGCAGGTGATCACTTACGGCGTGCTCCGGCAGGCAAGAGCGCTGGGCGCGCAGGGGAAGCGCGTGACGGTGCTGACGCCGGGCCCGAGGGACCTGGCTGCGATGGGGATCAACCTCATGGACCCGCGGCGCAGGGAGGCCGTGCTGGACCTGTCCATCCGGACCTCGGCCGAGGCGCTGCGCGGCCTGGACCGGGCGGTCCCGCGCGCGGCCTGATCGGCCGGCCGGATCGCCTTTCCCGGGCTAGCCGGGGCCGGATCAGTGCTCGAGCTGCGCGTCGAGGCTGATGTCGACCCCGGTGAGCGCCTTGCTGACCGGGCAGCCGACCTTCGCGTCCTGAGCGGCCTGGGCGAACTGGGCGTCGTCTAGGCCGGTGACCTTCCCGCGCACGGTGAGCTTGATACCGGTCAGCCGGAATCCGCCCGCTGGATCCGGTCCGAGTGACACGTCAGCCTGCACGTCGAGCTCCTGCGGCGTGCCGCCCGCCTGGCCGATCAGCGCGGACAGCTGCATCGCGTAGCAGGCGGAGTGGGCCGCCGCGATGAGCTCCTCCGGGCTGGTGAATCCCCCGGCGTCCTCGGCGGCTCGCCGGGGAAATGACACCTCGTAGGTGCCGATCTTGGAACTCGCCAGCTCGACCTGGCCTGCGCCCTGCTGCAGGGTCCCGGTCCAGGCGGTGCGTGCGGTGCGGGTGGGCATCGGGTCTCCTCATCCGGTCGCCGGTCAAACGTCGGTTCCCACCCTAGTACGCTCGGCCGCCGCCGGGCCGTCACGCTGGCAGAACTGCCGCCCGCCGGTACTGGCCCGGGTGAGCGCGCGCTTATCGCGGCGGAACGGGAACACCTGAGCATAATATTTAGTTGTTATATAGCAACTAATAATTCGCGGCCCGTGGCCAGCCGTTCAGCCGGCCAGCCCAGGCCGCCGCGCTCCGCAGACTTTCCGCGTTCAGGAGGAACATCGTGCCGTCGGCCACGCCCCAGCATCGTACGGAACCGGCAGCCCTCGCCCGGCCGGAGCCACACGGGCCCGGGCGCCACTACAAGTGGGTCGCGCTGTCCAATACGACGCTCGGCATGCTGATGGCGACCGTCAACTCCTCGATCATGCTGATCGCGCTGCCCGACATCTTCCGGGGCATCGGCGTCAACCCGCTGCAGCCGGGCAACACCACCCTGCTGCTCTGGCTGCTGATGGGGTACCTGGTCGTCACGGCCGTGCTGGTGGTCAGCTTCGGGCGGCTCGGCGACATGTTCGGCCGGGTCAGGATGTTCAACCTCGGGTTCGCGATCTTCGCCGCGTTCTCGGTGATGCTGTCGGTGACCTGGATGCACGGCACGGCCGCCGCCTGGTGGCTGATCGCGATGCGGATCCTGCAGGCCGTCGGCGGGGCCATGCTCATGGCCAACTCGAGCGCGATCCTCACCGACGCGTTCCCGGCCCGCGAGCGCGGCCTGGCGCTCGGGCTGAACCAGGTCGCCGGGATAGCGGGCTCGTTCGTCGGGCTGGTGCTCGGCGGCGTGCTCGGCCCGATCAGCTGGCGCTACATCTTCCTCGTCTCGGTCCCGTTCGGCGTCCTCGGCACGATCTGGTCGTACCTGAAGCTGCGGGAGCTGGGCATTCGCCGGCCGGCCGCGCTGGACTGGTGGGGCAACGTGACGTTCGGCGCGGGCCTGATCGCCGTCCTGGTCGGGATCACCTACGGCATCCAGCCCCACGGCGGGCACACGATGGGCTGGACCAGCCCGCTGGTGCTCGGGCTGATCGGCGGGGGCCTGGCGGTGCTCGGCATCTTCTGCGTGATCGAGACGCGGGTCGCCGATCCGATGTTCCGGCTCGCGCTGTTCCGGATCCGGCCGTTCGCCGCCGGAAACCTGGCCAGCCTGCTGGCAGGCCTCGGCCGGGGCGGGCTGATGTTCATCCTGATCATCTGGCTGCAGGGCATCTACCTGCCGATTCACGGCTACGGATTCAGCCAGACCCCGCTCTGGGCCGGCATCGCCATGCTGCCGCTCACCGTCGGCTTCCTCATCGCCGGGCCCGCGTCGGGTTGGCTGTCCGACCGGTACGGCGCCCGTCCGTTCGCCACCGGCGGCATGGTGGTCGCCGCGGTCTCGTTCGCCCTGCTCGAACTGCTGCCGGTCGACTTCGCGTACTGGCAGTTCGCGCTGATCCTGCTGCTCAACGGGATCGGCATGGGGCTGTTCGCCTCGCCGAACCGGGCCGGGATCATGAACAGCCTGCCGCCGGAGCGGCGCGGCGTGGGCGCGGGCATGAGTGCCACCTTCCAGAACTCGGCCATGGTCTTGTCCATCGGCATCTTCTTCACGCTGATCATCCTGGGCCTGGCCTCGTCGCTGCCCGCCGCGCTCAGCCACGGGCTGACGGCCCAGGGGGTGCCGTCAGCGGATGCCGCCCGGCTGGCCGCGCTGCCGCCCGTCTCGATCATGTTCGCGGCGCTGCTCGGCTACAACCCGATCAGCACGCTGCTCGGGAACGCCCTTCGCACGCTGCCCGCGAGCCACGCCGCCTACCTCACCGGGCACACGTTCTTCCCGTCGCTGATCGCCGCGTCGTTCCAGCACGGCCTGGACATCGCGTTCGATTTCGCCATCGCGGCGTGCCTGGTCGCGGCCGTCGCCTCACTGCTGCGGGGACGCAGGTACGTGCACGAGGAGCACGGCACGGCCGCCGCGGCGGCCGACCGGGAGCGGGAACTGGTCAGCCGGTAACCACCTGGAACGTGGCCAGCGCGGGGTCGGCCGCGTAGGCGATCCGGCCGCCGTCGGCCGTCACCTCCCGCAGCGCCGCTACCGCGTCGGCCGTGATGAGCTCGCCCGGGGCCAGGACCGGGACCCCGGGCGGGTAGGGCGCGACCAGTTCCGCGCTGACCCGGCCGACGGCCTGCTCTGCGGTCACGGTCTCGTTCCGGGCGAAGAACGCCTCTCGGGGAGACAGCACGGTCTGCGGGCGTACCGTCCACGCGGCCGCGGCGGCGGCGCGGCGCGGCGTCCCGCGGCGGCGCTCGATGGAAGCGATCAGTACCTCGGTGAACGCAGCGAGCCGGTCCTCGTCGTCGGCGATCGCGGGGATGGGGATGATAAGGTCCCGGTCGCCCATCTCCACCGGCATGCCCGCGGCGATCAGGTCGGCTTCCACCAGGCTGCCGTGTGCCCCGGTACCGGCCAGCAGCACGACGAGCTTGGCCGGGTCCACGCCGGGGCCGTCCAGGACGTCCACCCCCGGAACCTCGCGCAGCCGGCGACGGGCCGCGGCCACGCCGCGCAGGAGCCGGGCGCACAGCCGCGGCCCGTGGTTGGCGAGCAGGGCGCGCGCGGCGTCCACGCTGGCCACGATCGAGCCCGCCGGGCTGGTCGTGTGGGTGGCCTCGAACGCCCGGTTCAGCCGGGCCGTGTCCAAGCGCTCCGTCCTGGCCAGCAACAGCGCGCCTTGGGTGTAAGCGGGCAGCGTCTTGTGCGCGCTCGTCACCAGCGCGTCGGCCCCGGCTGCGATCGCGTGCGGCGGCAGGTCCGGGTGGAAGCCGAGATAGGCCGCCCAGGCCGCGTCGACGATCAGCGGCACCCCGGCCTCGTGCGCGGCCCGGGCCTGGCCCGCCAGGTCGCCGGTGGTGCCGACGTAGGACGGATCGCCGAGGATGACGCCGCAGGCGGCGGGGTGCGCGGCCAGCGCGTCACGGACGGTTTGCACCGAGACCGCGGCGGGCAACCCGGAGCCGGGGTCGATGTCCGGCCGCACCCACACCGGCCGCAGACCCGCCAGTACCAGGCCCAGCAGCAGCGACCGGTGCAGCGTCCTGGTGATGATCACCTCCTGGCCGGGTTGGCCGATCGCCAGGCAGAACGTTTGGTTACCGTGGGTCGATCCAGCCACCGAGAAACGGCACCAGTCGGCGCCCCACAGCGCCGCCGCGCGTTCCTGCGCGTCGGCCAGCAGGTAGTCGGCGTGCTTGATCGAGTCGAGTCCGCCGTAGAGCGGCGCGTCGCCCGCCACCACGGCGCCGGCCAGGTCCTGGCGCTGCTTATGCCCTGGGGTGCTCATCGGCGACAGCCTGCCGGCCCGGGCCAGGCCGATCCAGTGCAGCCAGGCGGCCAGCAGCGGGGCGTCGGCCGCCAGCCCCAGCGGGTCGCGCGGATCGCCGGCGATGCCGGAGACCTGCGGGTCAGGAGCGCTGATCGTCATCCGTCCAGTGTGCTGCGTTCGTCCCCGCGGCGATCCCCCGGCCACGAGAAACCTTTCCCGGCCTCCCGGCGCGACGCCCGAGGGCCGACGGTTCAGGCGTGGCGCGGGGGGAAGAAGATCACCGCGACGCCCAGCGCGACGATGCCGGCGCCCAGCCAGTCGTAGCGGTCGGGCCGGTGGCCGTCGATCCCCCAGCCCCAGAGCAGGCTCATGATCACGAACACGCCGCCGTAGGCGGCGTAGACGCGGCCGAAGTCGGCGCTGGGCTGGAGCGTGGGGATGATCCCGTACCCGACCAGGATGACCGCGCCGACCACGCCGACCGGCCAGGGCGCGCCCTCGCGCAGCCACCGCCACACCAGGTAGCCGCCGCCGATCTCGGCCAGCCCGGCGGCGGCGAACAGCCCGACGCTGCGCAGGACGTTCACGGCCCGACCCGCAGGTTCGCCGCCGTCACGCCCTCTTCCACCGCCAGACGATCACCGTCCCGGCGAGCAGGACGCCGGCGGCCACCGCCAGCGGCCAGCGGCGCCGCACCACCTGGCTCTGCCGCACTTGCCCGGACACCTCGGCCGCCCGGTCCCGGGCACGCGCCGTCACCTCGGCCGCCTTGACCCGCGCCCGGGCCTTCACGTCCGCCTTGGCGGCCAGTTCGTCCACGGTCTCGCCGAGGTGCTCCCGGGTCCGCTCGATCTCTTGCTGGATTTCGTCAGCGGTCATCCGCGTATCCCCTTCCTTTTGCCGACGTCTGCCCTGCCGCCGACCGCGCGGGTCGGCGGGTTTAGCGTGATCACACGCGGAAAAGAACCTTATACCCGCCGCTACGGGCCAGCCTCGAGTTGATTCGCACCCTCGCGAGACCTGTACCATGGCGGACGAAGGCGTCATAATTGACACTACGTAGTCCTTACGTGGAGGTCGCACCTCTTGGCGAGCATGGCCCACCGCGTCGCAAAGGGCCTCGTCGGGGGATGCGTGCTTCTCCTCGGGGCCACTGTCACTGGATGCGCGGCGCCCCAGTACACCTACGTGGCCAACTCCAGCCAGAACACCTACTTCAAGGTCCCGCACGACTGGCACCAGATCAACCCGGACGCGCTCGCGAACGTCCTAAAGCAAGTAACCGGCAGCTCGGGAAGCGGGTGGACGGTCGCTTACCAGGCCGGATCCAAGCCCACGGCCAGCGATTTCCTCAACTTCGAGACGTCGCAGCCGTTCGTGTTCGCGGAGGTCGGCACGCTCACCTCCACCGCGAGCAACGAGTTGTCGTACGACACGCTGCGCGACTTCTTCCTCCCGGTCACCTCCACCGGGCGGCAGGATGCGTCCAGCGAGGGAAATTTCCCGCTCACCGACTTCAAGCAGATCCGCGACGAGCAGCTCAGTCTCAGCCAGGGGGTGCACGGGGTCCGGGAGACCTATGACTACACCGACGCCGGGGTCGCCGACACCTTCGATGAGGTTGCCCTCACCAACGCCGACCAGACCGTCGTGTACCTGCTCGTGCTCCACTGCACCACCAGCTGTTACAGCAACGACCAGACCGAGATCAACGACGTGATGTCGTCGTTTACCGTCAGGAGCCCATGATGAAGAAGGCTCGTCTGCCCGCCGCCGAAGGGCTGTCGCCGCCGGGCGGGCGGCCGAAAGACGAGGACCGGCTGACCCGCAAGCCCCTGGCTCTCTGGGACCGGATCAAGTTCCTGGTCGTGCTGGGCCTGATCTGGTTCATCCTGACCTGGTCCGTGATGGCGAACGACCCCCTGGTCGGGTTCTCGGACGCGGTCCGGATCGAGGTCAGCGAAGGCGCGTGGGTATTCGTCCTGATGGGCCTGGAGGTGATCCGGCAGGTCCACTTCGTGATCTGCGAGCACTCCAAGGCCTACTACCGGTTCTGGACGTACCGGGTGTTCGGCGGCTTCGAGCGGGCCACCCACCGGCGGATCTCGGACTGGACCAGGTTCCGGGTCTGGCGGCTGCTGACCTGGGTGTTCTGGATCGCCGTGGCCGCGGTGGTCACCGGCAAGATCATCCACACCACGCCGGTGCTGGCGCTGCTCCGCGGGCCCGAGCTGATCTGGCACGTGCTGCCGTTCGTGCTGCAGCTGGCCTTCGCGTTCTTCTTCATCGCGTTCCAGTTCATCGGGCTGTTCTGGCTGTTGTCCCGGGGCGGCGTGGACGTGTACTACCCCGATGACATCAAGACCAGGTTCGCTGACGTCTGGGGCCAGGACCACGTGCTCGAGCGGGTCAAGGAGAACATCATCTTCCTGGAGAACCCCGAGCTGGTCGAGGAAAAGGGCGGCTACGTGCCCGGCGGCCTGCTGCTGTGGGGTCCCCCGGGGACCGGCAAGACGCTGATGGCAGAGGCGGTGGCGGGCGAGACAGGCAAGCCCTACGTGTTCGTCGACCCCGGCGCGTTCATCAACATGTTCATGGGCGTGGGCATTCTCAAGGTGAAATCGCTGTTCCGCAAGCTGCGCCGGCTGGCGCTGCGCTACGGCGGCGTGATCGTCTTCTTCGATGAGGCCGATTCGCTCGGCAACCGCGGCATGCTGACCCAGGGGGCCCCGGGGGGCGGCGGCGGGCCGGGCCGCGCCTCCCCCGCGCCGTTCGCCCACGCGGGCTGCCACGGGTTCTCCTACCTGTCAGGGGAAACCCAGTGGCGGCTGGTACGGGAGGCGATGGCGTCGGATATCACGGACGAGCCGGACACCCGCCGCAACAAGCAGATGCTCGGCGGGATGATGGGCGGGGGCGGCGGCGGGATGGGCACGCTGCAGGCGCTGCTTACCGAGCTGTCCGGGCTGAAGAAGCCGCGCGGCCTGGTCAACCGCTACGTGCGGCGGATCTTCGGGATGCGCCCCAAGCCGCCGCCCAAGTACCGGATCCTGGTCATGATGGCGACCAACATGCCGTCGGCGCTGGACGAGGCGCTGCTGCGGCCGGGGCGCATCGACCGCATCTACAAGGTCGGCTACCCGTCGAAGGCGGGCCGCATCCGCACCTACGAGGGGTACTTCGCCAAGGTGCGGCACGAGCTCACCGACGAGAACATAGACAAGCTGGCCACGATCACGCCGTACGCCACCGGCGCCACCATCAAGGACCTGGTCAACGAGTCGCTCATCACCGCGATCAGGAACGGCCGCGACGTTATCACCTGGCCGGACGTGATCAAGGCCAAGCAGCTCAAGGAACTCGGGCCGCCGCAGGACGTGGAGTACATCGAGCGTGAGCGGCACGCCATCGCGGTGCACGAGGCCTGCCACGCGCTGGTCGCCTTCCGCTCCCGCCAGCACATGGAGATCGACATCGCGACGATCGAGAAGGGCGGCGACTACCTGGGGATGGTGGCGAGCATCCCGCCGGAGGACCAGTTCACCAGGTGGCGCAGCGAGTACGAGACCGACATCCTGGTGTCCCTTGCCTCGCTGGCCGGGGAGCGGCTGTTCTTCGACCACGACAGCTCCTCCGGCGTGGGCGCGGACCTGGAGTCCGCGACCGCGGTCGCGTCCTTCATGGAGGGCTTCTGGGGCATGGGAAACACGGTGTCCTCGTACTCCACGGCCAAGCGGCTCGAGGTCGGGGCGC
>JASHVM010000037.1:0-4840 GCA_030044595.1 Streptosporangiaceae bacterium | reverse complement strand
GGTGCCGGACAGCTTGCACGCGCTGCTGGCCGCCCGGCTGGATGCCCTGGAGCCCGACGGGCGGCGGCTGGTCGCCGACGCCGCGGTGCTGGGCACCACCTTCCCCGCCGAGGCACTGATCGCCGTGTCCGGACGGGATGAGCCAGCCGTGCGCGAGGCCTTGGCCGACCTGGTGCACCGCGAGGTGCTGTCTGTATCCGCAGATCCGCTGTCGCCGGAACGGGGCAGCTACGGCTTCGCCCAGCAGATGTTGCGCCAGGTCGCTTACGACACCTTGTCCCGTCGTGACCGCAAGACCCGGCATCTGAAGGTGGCCGCGCACCTGCGCCAGGCTTTCCCCCGCGACGGCGAGGAAGTCGCCGACGTGATCGCCCGGCATTACCTGGACGCGCTACACGCCGTCCCTGACGACCCGGACGCCGCCCAGATCCGCGGCCAGGCGATCACCGCGCTGGTCCGGGCCGCCGAACGCGCCGAGCGCACCGGCGCCTCCGCCCTGGCCGCCACCAGCTACGCCACCGCGGCGGAACTGAGCATGGCGGCCCGCCAGCAAGCCACGGGCGGGCAGCCTGATGTCGGCGCGCTGTGGGAACACGCAGCGCAGGCCGCCAGCAGAAGCGCCAGCTGGGCTACAGCTGTTGAGCATGCACGCCGTGCCCGCGACTACCACCTGGACCACGGCCAGCCTCGCGCGGCCGCCCGCGCGCAGGCCATCGCCGGAGACGCCCTACGCCGATGGGGTCACCATGGCGAAGCGCGCGAGCAGCTCGCTGCCGCACTAGACGTCCTGCGAGCAGAGCCAGACACCGACACCGTCCGCGCACTGGACAATCTCGCGACCGTGGAGGTGTTCGCCGAATCAGCCAACGCCGACACGCTGACGACCGAGGCGGTCGCCCTCGGCCAGGTCCTCGGTGTCGGCGCGGGCCAGCTCAGCGGCCTGTTCACCATCCGCGGGATCTACCTCCTATACGCTGAGCGACGGCCCGAGGCAGTCGCCTACCTGCGCGAAAGCGCCCGGCTCGCCGCCCAGGCCGACGACAACTTCCGATTGGGACGAGCGCTGCTCAACCTGTCTGCAGCTCTCAATACCGCCGACGCTGACGCCGCGGTCGAAGCCGCGCGCACCGCCGCCATCCACCTGCGCCAGGCCGGAGACCGGGATTACCTGGCCTTTGCCATCGCGAACCTAGTCGACGCCCTGATGCTGCTCGGCGACTGGGATACCGCCGACAACGAACTCACCCAGGCGATCGACTCCGGCGAGCTCGCCGACATCGACGCCCTGGCCTGCGAGAAAGGCTGGCTAGCGGCGCTGCGCGGAGATGTCGCTACCGCCGAGACCGTGCTGGCGGCCTTGGACGACATGCGGGCCAGCGAAGACCCCCAGGACAAGAAGGCCATCAGCCTCGTGGAGGCGTTTACCGCCGCGGCCCGCCGACAGCCGCGGAACGTCCTAAGCCACGCCCGCGCTGTCCTGGTCCACGAAGGCACGTCCGGGCTAAGCAACGATTACAGTTGCTGGGCGTGGGCGCTGGCAGCCCGGGCCACACACGACTTGGGCGACACCGGCGCAGCCCGCGAACTGATCGCGCTGCCGGACTCCTATCAGCCGGGGCTGCTGGCGCCCATGCTGCGAGCCGAGTGCGATCTGGCCCGCGCCCGTCTCGCTGCCAGCAATGGCGACCAGGCCGCCGCGAAGTCATTCGGGTCCGCTGTCACCGGCCTGCGCGAGCTGAGCACGCCTTACCATCTCGCGCACGGCCTGCTCGACTACGCAGAGTTCCTCCAGCATCGGGGCAATGCCGAGGACGCGGCGGCGGCGGTCGAGGAGGCCCGGAGCATCGCCGAGCGGCTGCGGTGCCAGCCGCTGCTGGACCGGGCTGCGGACCTGACGGCGGCTGAGCCCCGGGTACGGGCCTAGATGGCGGCGCAGGGGGGTGCGGACGAAACCGCGTCCGGGGTCGTTCCGGCCACGGCCGAGGGCAGTACCGGCCCGGCGGCGGCGCGCGGGCGGTACCGGGATGCGCTGCGCCACCGTGACCTGCGCCTGCTGATCTCCGCGTTCCTGGTGGACCAGGTCGGCGGCTGGTCGTACCTCGTGGTGATCTCGGTGTACGTCTTCGATCGCACGCACTCGACCCAGTGGCTGGCGGCGCTGGGCGTCTGCCGCTGGGGACCCGGCCTGCTGCTGGCGAGCTACGGCGGCGTACTCGCGGACCGATACGAGCGGGTGACCGTCATGGTCGTCTCCGCACTAACCAGCGCGGCTCTTATGACGGGGATGGCCATCGTAGTCGGGGCCGATGCCCCGGTCGGCCTGGTCTTGGTCCTCACCGCGCTGTCGTCCACGGCGGGGACGCCGTACCGGCCTGCCGCGGGCGCGCTGACCCCGGAGGTCGTCGGAGAGAAAGACCTGTCCGCCGCGAACGCGATCTTCTCCGCGCTGGAGAACCTGGTGGTGGTTCTCGGGCCTGCCATCGGTGGCCTACTGCTGCTGACAGGCCGACCCGTTATCGGCGTCGCGGTCAACGCGGCCAGCTTCGCCGTTGCGGCTGCCCTCATCGCCCGGCTACGGATCCGCTCCCGCGGCGGCGCGGAGGCCGAGGCAGACAGCTGGCGGCAGTGGGTGACCGGGGTCAAAACGCTCCGCGCGCAGCCAGTCGCGCTGGCACTCGTCCTGTTCGCCGCGCTCGACTCCGCCGTATGCGGCGTAGCCTACGTGCTCTACATTCCGCTGTCCGTCAGGCTGGGCACGGGGACCAACGGCTACAGCTACCTGCTGGCCGGAGCCGCGCTCGGCGCAGTGCTCGGCGCTGGGCTGGCGAACCGGCTGAGCAGTGCGTCCCGGCTGGCCCCGATCATCATGGGGAGCCTGTGCCTGCAGGCGCTGCCGTTCCTGGCCACCGTGCCGGTACACTCTCCCGCGCTGGCCTGCGCCCTGCAGGTACTCTCGGGCGTTGGCATGGTCATCGTGGACGTGCTCGCGATCACCAGCCTGCAGCGCGACCTACCCAGGAAGGTGCTCAGCCGCGTGCTGGGCATCATGGACACCTTGATCCTGGCCGGCATCCTGCTGGCTAACCTGGCCATGGGCATCCTGCTCGCGCACGCCGACGTCGTCATGGGTCTGATCGTGGTCGGGGTGGGGGTCCCGATCATCGGCCTAGCCGGCCTGCCCACCCTGCTTCGGGCCGACCGCACTTCGGCGGCAGCCGCCGCGCGGCTGCGTCCCAGGGTCGCGTTGTTGTCCGAGCTCGACCTGCTGGCCGGTGCGGACCACACCACTCTCGAGCGTCTGGCCGCCGCAGCTGACGAGGTAATCGTCCCCGCCGGAACCGAAATCATCCGCGAGGGTGACGAGGCTGATGCGCTATGGACCCTGGAGCGCGGCGAACTGTCGGTGTGGGCCAACGATAACGGGACGGGACCACGCGAGCTGCCGCCGGTCACCGCGCCCGGCTACGTCGGCGAGCTCGGACTGCTGCACGGCATCCCGCGCACCGCCACCGTACGGACCCGGCAGGAGTCCACGCTGCTGCGGATCGACGGCCAGGACTTCCTGGCCGCGTTGCAGGCCAGCCGGCCGAGTCCTTCGCTACTATCGGTGGCCGGGACGCGGATGGCCCGTACCCATCTCCCACCTCAGGACCGGACCTCATGAGTCATGATGAGCTGTTGCGGGAGCTCGGCGAGCTGGCCAGCGCGCTGGGCCCGGCGGTACGGCCGGCCGGCACCGACGAGCTGCTGCGATCGCTTACCGAGACGGCGCGGCGGCTGTTCGGCGCGGCGGCGTGCTCGCTGGCCCTGCTGAGCGAGGACGAGTCCGAGTTGTTCTATACGACCGCAGCGGGCGAGGGCGCGGAGGACGTGACGGGCATGCGGATCTCGTCGTCCCAGGGCATCGCGGGCTGGGTGGTGCAGTCCGGTCAGCCGATCGCGATCAGCGACGTAGCCAACGACCCGCGCTTCTCCCGGGCGGTGGCCGAGCAGACCGGGTACGTCCCGCGGGCCATCCTCGCCGTGCCGGTCCAGACCCCGCAGCGGACCCTCGGGGTCATCACCTTGCTTGACCGTGACCCGCGACGGCCCGGCGCCGAGCAGGACATGGCGCTGCTTTCGCTGTTCGCCGACCAGGCCGCGCTCGCCCTGGCCAGCGTGGAGGCGTTCAGTTCGCTGGGGCGCGTACTGCTGGCGGCGCTGGCCGAAGCGGCGGACGACGGCGACCTGGCCCTGGCGCTGCGGCGGGCAGCGGACGGGCTGCCTCGGGCCGGCGATCCGGACCTGGCCGCCCTGGCCGCTGACTTCGCGGCCCTGGCCCGCCGCGGCGCGGCGGAGCGGCGGCTGGCCCTGGCGGTGCTGCAAGACGTCGCGAAGTACGCGGAAAGGCGGTCGTCACGACCTCGCTAAGACCGGCGTGGAGCGACGCCTTCGCCCCGGAGACGCTGCGGCCGGTGCCCCGGATCGATCTGCCCATCGACAAGGACTGGGCCTGGGGCGGAGCCAGCGGCGCCGGGATCACGGTGGCCATTATCGACAGCGGGGTGGACGCCGCGCACCCGGCGGTCGGCGACGTCGACCGGGCCATCGCGCTGCGGTGGGATCCGGAGGCCGAGGAGGTCATCAGCGCCGAAGGCCCGCACGAGGACTTGTTCGGGCACGGCACCGCGTGTGCCGGGATCATCCGGCGCTCCGCGCCCGCCGCGGCGATCTGGTCGGTGCGCGTGCTGGGCAGCCGGCTGACGGGCAAGGGTATCGTCTTCGCGGCGGGCCTGCGCTGGGCGATCGCGCACGGCGCGCGGGTGGCCAACCTCTCGCTGAGCACGGGCCGGGAGGATTA
>JASHVM010000399.1:0-6221 GCA_030044595.1 Streptosporangiaceae bacterium | reverse complement strand
ATGACCTCCGGCGCGGCGGCCGCCGCGGCCTCGGAGGCGACGTCGTCGGCTTCGCCGGCTTCGGGCGAAGGGTGCTGGACTTCAGTGCTCACTGGAGCTCCCCTGATGAGTGCTCGGCCGAAACCGCGGCGAGGCGCTTGGAGGTACCCGTGGTCATCAGGTCGACGACGGACTCAGCGTCGAATCTCGACTTCGGGCCGACCGCGACCAGGTGGCCCAGCCGCAGCACGGCCAGCCGGTCCGCCACCGCGAACACGTCGTTCAGGTTGTGCGAGATGACGATCACCGCGATGTCCTGGCTCTTCAGCCGCTTGATGAGGTCGAGCACGACGCGGGTCTGGGTGACGCCGAGCGCCGCGGTGGGCTCGTCCAGGATCACCAGCCTGGCCTGGCGCAGCACGGCTCTGGCCACCGCGACGGCCTGGCGCTGGCCGCCGGACAGCGATCCCACCGGCTGCCGGACCGAGCGGATCGTCACCACGGACAGGTCGGCCAGCGTGCGCTTGGCGTCCTGCTCCATGGCGACTTCGTCCAGCTGCCAGTGCTTGACCGGCTCGCGACCGAGGAACATGTTCTGCACGATGTCTAGATTGTCGCAAAGCGCCAGGTCCTGGTAAACGGTGGCGATGCCCAGATCGGAGGCGTCCTTCGGGCCGTGCAGGCGGACCGGGCGGCCCATCCAGATGATCTCTCCGTGATCCTGCTGCCAGATGCCGGAAATCGTCTTGATCAGCGTGCTCTTGCCCGCCCCGTTATCACCGACGATCGCCGTCACCTGCCCGGCGGGGACGTCCAGGTTGACGTCCAGAAGCGCGCGCACCGGGCCGAAATTCTTACCGACGCCGACCAGGCGCAGCAGCGGCTGGTCGCCGTTGCTGCTGCCGTCGACGGCGGCGGGCCGGGCGGCGGCGGTCTCGGCCTGGGCGGCGTCGTATTCCGCTTCGGCGGCGGCGTCCTCGGCTCGGGCCGCGGAGAGCTCGGCTTCGGCGGCAATCTCGGCGGGGTTCTCGTGGCCGGCGGTACCCGCCGCGCCGGACGCGCCGGCCTCGGAGGCGGGCGCGTCCTGGGCCTCGCCGGCCTGCGCGGTCTGATCGGGAGCCGAAGCCCGGCCCGCGGTGGCGGGCCGGGCTTCGTCGTCCGCGCTCGGGTTGGTCACCGGGCGCGCCTCCTCACTGTGCGCCAGCTGGTGCTCATGGCATTCAGCCAGCTTGGGCTCATACCGATATCCCCGCGGACTTGCACGCTGCCGCGTAGGAACCGACGCAGAGCTGCTGGGCCGGCACGAAGTCGTCGGCGATGACGGTCGAGTTCATGTTGGCCGTGGTGACCCACTCCGGCGTGCCCAGCACCGACGGCACGCTCACGTGCTCCACCGTGTCCTCGACCGAGCCGTTCACCAGAGCGGACGGCGGGGTCTTGCCCGCGCGCAGGTACATGGCCAGCGCCACGGCGGCCTGGGCCTCGATGTAGATCGGCTTGTAGACGGTGCCGCACTGGTAGCCGGACAGGATGTTCTGCAGCCCGACCAGCGTGGCGTCCTGCCCGGTCACCGGGAAGGTGTTGGGCTTGATGCCCTCTCTCTGCAGGTAGGTGATGATCGGGGCGGCGTTCTCGTCGTTCGGGGACAGGAGGGCGTTGATGTTCTTGTGCGCCGTGAACTCCTGCTGGAACTCACTCTCCGCGACCGACGGTGTCCACGTTCCGGCCGGCGTGCCCACATCGACGTAGGTCTTGTTGGCGAAGTACGGCGCGAGCACCGCGTTGTACCCGTTGGCGAACAGGGTGGCGTTGTTGTCGGTCGGGGCGCCGCGCATGACCAGCACGTTCGGGTGGGCCACGTGCTCGGAGGCGATGCAGGACACCAGGCCCTTGCCGAGCAGCGTGCCGACGTAGGTGTTGTTGAAGCTGACGTAGTACGCGCGGCTGCCGCCGAGCGTCAGCCGGTCGTAGTCGATGACTTTGACTCCGTGCGCCTTCGCGTAGTTCTCGATCGAGGTTCCGACGCCGGAGTCCAGCGGGTCCATGATCAGGACGCTCGCGCCCTTGGTGATGGCCTCCTGCGCGTCCGCCAGCTCGGTGGCGTCACTGCCTTGCGCGTTCACCACGGAGTACTGGGAGGGCGACAGGCCCGCCAAGGCCAGGGCCTGCTCCAGGTAAGGCGCGTCGAATTCGGTGTACCGGGCCGAGCTAACCGTGTCCGGGAGGATCGCGGCCACGTTTCCCTTGCCGACGGCGGCCAGCGCCTTCAGCGCCGTCATCGCGGAGAAGGTCCGGTTCAGGCTGGTAATCGAGATCGACACCGAGACCGGAGAGCTGGTACTGGTCGGGCTTGTCGTGGAACTAGGGCTGCTACTGCTACTGCAGGCCGCAGCGGCGAGGCACAGGGCCAGTGCTACCGCTAGCACGACCCCTCTCCTGGCCACTTGGATCATTGAAACCACCTCGCGTCATAAAGGGAACGGCCGCACCCAGGCATGCGGACTGGCTGCCGACCTGGAGAGCATCACGGCCAAGCGTCTTAAGCACGACCATAGAACGCCGAAAATTAACGAGGCCTTAACATCGTGGCCATCCCGTGAAGATACTGTGAATAGTGACCTCCCCGTGCTCTTTCCGATCCATATTCGTCATCAGGGCGTTATCCAGGCCGTGATGGCGGCCGGAATTCGCCATTCAGCGCTCGGGGGCCAGCCGGTAGCCGGCCCGCGGCTGGGTGAGGATGAGCGGCGCGCTCTCCTCCGCCTCAAGCTTGGCCCGCAGCCGCCGCACGTACACGCGCAGGTACTCGGTCTCGGTCTCGTAGCCGTGCCCCCACACCCGGCGCAGCAGGTGGGCGTGCGTGAGCAGCTTGCCCCGGTTGACGGCAAGCTCACGCAGCAGGGCGAACTCGGTCGGGGTCAGGTGCACCGGCTGCCCGTTCCGCCGGACCTGCTGGAGGGCCAGGTCGATGACGATGTCGCCGACCACGATGACCGGAGGGGCCTGCTCGGTCGGCGCGGCCGGCCGGGTCCGGCGCAGCGTGGCGGTGATGCGGGCCAGCAGCTCCTCGATGCTGAACGGCTTGGTCATGTAGTCGTCCGCACCCATGTGCAGGGCCGTCACCTTGTCCCGCTCGCCGCCGCGGGCCGAGACCACGATGATCGCGACCGACGATCGCTCGCGGATCTGGCGGCACAGCTCGAAACCGTCCGCCTCGGGCAGCATCAGGTCAAGCAGCACGATGTCCGGATCCTCGGTCTCGAGCAGCTGCAGGGCGCGCAGGCCATCGACTGACACGATGGTGTCGAAGCCCCGCACGGCGAGGTTGGACCGGATCAGGTCCACGATGTTGGGATCGTCCTCTACGACCAGGGCGCAGGTCTTGCGCGCATCCTCAGTCATCGTCGCCGTCACCATCGCTCCTTTCGCCGGCTTCCTCCCGGCCGGCCGGGCCGCTGGCCGTGGCGGCGCGGAGCGAACCGACCGTCCGGCTCGCGCCGGGGATGTCCGCCTCAACGGGCAGGTACACGCTGAAGCAGGTGCCCTTATGCAGCGGGATCAGCTCGATCCGGCCGCCGTGAGCGTGCACGATTCCCTTGGCGATGGACAGCCCGAGCCCGGCGCCGGCGCTCTTGCGGTGGCCTGCCCGGCTGTTCTCCGCGTGGCCGGAACCGTTGCGCGTGCCGTTGCCCGAGGCACGGGCCGATCCGTCCGATCCGTTACCCGGCGCGCTGCTGCCTCTCGGGCGCGGCCGGCGGGCAGGCTCGAACGGCGACGCGGCCAGCTCCGGCGGCAGGCCGATACCGTCATCCAGCACTGTGATCACGACCTCGGGCACCGCGGGTGCGGCGGGCGCTGGCCGCCCCGGTCCGGCTGGCTCGGACGCGGGACCGCGTTCCGCGGTTACCTGCACCCGGGTTCCCGGTGGGTTGTGGGCGAACGCGTTGTTCAGCAGGTTCACGAAGACCTGTTCCATCCGGTCGTGGTCGCCCCACACGACGGGCAGGTCGAGATCGCAGTCGAGTGAGACCATCGCCGCGCTGGCCGGGGGCAGGCAGGCGATCGCCGCCTCGAGGACGAGCCGCATGTCGCACCAGTCCCGTTGCAGGCGCATGATGCCCGATTCGATCGCGGAGAAGTCAAGCAGGTCGTCGACCAGGCGGCCCAGGCGCGCGGACTCCGCGGCGATCCGGTCCAGGAAACGCTGCTGTGAATCGCGGTCCCAGGTCACGTCGGTCTGCAGCAGGCTGGACGCGTAGCCTCTGATGGCCGTCAGCGGGGTCCGCAGCTCGTGGCTCAGCCGGGACAGGAAACCGCGCTGCAGCTCCCGCGACCGGCGCAGGGCCGCCGCCTCCTGGTGAGCGTGGGCTGCCTCCTCACGTTCGAGCGCCAGCCGGAGGGAGTTCGCGGCATCCTCCATCAGCGCCGTCTCCTGGTTGGTGAGCGGCACCCGCCGCCAGCTGGCGAGGAGCACCGTCGGGCCGCCGGCCGCTACGAACGCGACGGCCCGGCCACGGTGCCTGCGGCTGCTGCGCAACTCCCTGGCGACCCCGTCCGGGAGCGTGCTGGCCAGCGCGGTCTCGGCCATGTCGCGCAGGGACGAGGTGGCGGAGGCCGGGTCGGGGCCAAGCGGCCCGGCGAAGGCACGCCAGCGAGCCGGCTGGCCGGCCGGCTGGGTGATCAGTGCCACCTCGTCGGCTTGCAGGCCACGGCGCAGCGACTGGACCGCGATGGTAAGTCCCTCACCGACCGGGACGGGCCCGGCCAGCGTCTCCAGCATCTCGCGAATCGTCTCAAGCACGCGGTTTCTCGCGGTTACCTGGTCAAGCAGCCGGTCACGTTCGATGGCGCTGGCGGCGTAACCCGCGTAGACGGTGACCAGGGCGAGCTCGTCCTGGTGCGGCGCGCCGTGCTCGGCGCGGAACACCGTGATCACGCCGCTGAGCCCACTGGGCCCCAGCACGGGGACCGACCATGAGCTGGCGACGTTGACGGTCTTGGCCAGATCGCGGAAGCTGCGCCAGGCACCGGTACGGACGTTATCGGCCATGAAGGGCCGTTCGTCCGCCGCGGCCATGCCGACCGGGCCGCCGGCCGGCCCGAACGGCAGCCTGGCCCACGGTTCGAGCTGCCCGGGCTTGAAGCCCAGCGACGCGGCGCAGCAGAGGCTCCTGTCGGTGACCAGGTGAATGCACAGCCGTTCGCTGCTGAGCGCCGACCCCAGCGCGGACAAGATCAGCGACAGGCTCGAGGACGGGTCCGCGGTCACCAGCCGGTCGGTGAGCCCGTGCAGCCGGGTGATCTGGTGGCGGGCGGAGGCGTCGACCTGCTGGCCCGAAATAAACCCCACCACGTCGTCGGGGTGCGCATCGGCCGTCCGCAGGTCCGCCACGATCCGGCCCTGGCGAAGCACCACGATGCGGTCGGCGAGCCGGAACATCTGGTCGATATCGTGGCAAGCCAGCAAGATGGTCGTGCCTTGCGCCCGCAGGCCCATGATCAGCTCTTCGACCTGAGCTGCTTCGTTCACGCCAAGTGAGGACGTGGGCTCGTCCAGCGCCAGCAGCCGCGGCTTGCCGCCCATGGCGCGCGCTACCGCCACCAGCTGCCGCTGTCCGCCGGACAGCGTGCCGACGCTGCGGGTCGTATCGGTCAGCGGGATGCGCAGCGAGGCCAGCAGTGACGCGGCGGTCATGTGAAAGCGAGTGTCCGACATCAGCAGCCAGGGTTTCTCCCGGCCGAGCATCACGTTGGCGGCGATATCCAGGTTGTCGCACAGCGCCAGGTCCTGCCAGACCACCGCGATGCCGCGCTTGGCCGCCGCGGCCGGGTCGGGCGGTACCCGCTTGCCGGCCAGGAACACCTCACCGTTGGCCGGCACCACGTCGCCGGCGATGCAGCGCACCAAGCTGGTCTTGCCCGCGCCGTTCTCCCCGGCCAGCGCGACGAGTTCACCGGTCCGCACGCTCAGGTTAACGCCGTCCAGGGCGCGGACCCGGCCGTAGCTGACGCTCAGCCCGGACACGGTAAGCAGCGGCGCGGCGAGGGCAGCAGACCCGTTGGCGCGAGGGCCCGGGTCGGCGAGGGGGTCAGCGGCCGCTGCCGCGAGTGAACCGGTCATGCCGTCATTGTGTGGCCTCAGCCATGCGGTTGCCACACCGTGCACTGACCACGGCGACCTGACCAGGAACTTCCACGGGTCTGATTCTGCCAGCAGCCGGGCGCCGGCCCAAGCCGGTGCC
>JASHVM010000398.1:0-9081 GCA_030044595.1 Streptosporangiaceae bacterium | reverse complement strand
TGGGAACTCGGCTCGACCGCGCGCCGCAACGCAGCGGCCTACCTGGCCGGGCACGCTGTGCCGGACGGCCCCGCCCCTTCCGGTCCCCCTGCCCCGTCGGCGGTGATCCGCGTCTTCAACGGGCTGGCCCGGCAACGGACCGATGTAGCCCGGGTCACCGTGCAGGTGCCGGGCAGCGGCACCCGGTGGCTGGAGATCCGCGACCAGTCCGGCGCGCGGGTGCCGGCGCTGGCCGAGGCGGTCCGGCGGCGCGGCGACGGGTCGCTCGCCGAGGTTACGCTCACGTTCCTGGCCCGCGACGTGCCCGCGCTCGGGTATCGGGCCTACCGGGCGGTGCCCGCCGAGCCCGCCGGGGACCCGCGCGACGAGGCCGAGGGGACGACCTCCGGGTGGCGGGAGGTCACGGGGACCGTGAGCGGGGCGAGCAGCGCCATCGAGAACGGCAGGTACCTGGTCACCGCGGATCCGGCGCACGGCGGGACGGTCGCCGTCACCGACAAGCTCACCCGGGCCAGGGTGCTGGCCGGACCGGGCAACGAGCTGGTGATCCAGGAGGAGTACGCGCAGCACCCCCGGCACGGAGAGGGCCCGTGGCACCTGTCCCCCAAGGGACCGGGGACCGGTTCTTCGTCGGTGACGGCGCGGGTGCGGGCCGAACGGTGCCCGGTGGGAGCGCGGCTGGTCGCCTCGTTCGCGCTCGACGGGCTCGACGTCACCCAGGAGACCGTGCTCTGGGATGACGCGCAGCGGGTCGAGTTCCGCACCCACGTCGACTCCTACAGCGGGCATGACCGGCTGCTCCGGGTCCGCTTCCCGGCCGACGTGCCCGGCGGCCTGCCGTTGTACCAGACGGCCACGGCGGTGATTGGCCGGGCCTTCGGCGCGGTCGACGTGGACTCGGCCGATCACTGGTACACCCTGGACAACCCCGCTTACCAGTGGTTCGGGCTGGGCTCGACGGCGCGGGTCCGCACCGGGGACCGCAGCGGGCCGACGCAGGCGATCGGGGTGGCCGAGGTCGTCTGTCCCGATAGCCCGGACGGCTGGCCCGGTGATGGCTCGCCCGGCGCCGAACTGCACCAGGTGGTACGCGACCTGATGGTGGCGCTGGCCGCGGCGGGCGTGACCGCGACGTGCAGCCAGGCCGACGGGCCCCGGTACGGCGCGATCGACGCGGACTCCAACCTGCCCGACGTCAGGATCGTGATCGGCGGCCCTGAGGTGAACACGTTCACCGCCGAGGTCTTGTCGGCCGCGGGACCCGGGTACGCGAAGGCCCTGTCACGCAGGCTCGCCGGGGGAACCGCACGGCTGTGGGTGCCGGCGGCGCGCAGCCGGGCCGACGCCTTCGGGCCCGATGCCGACGTGCGCGGGGCCGCCGACCTGCCGGTGCTGATCGTGGCGGGGGCCGGTCCCGGCCAGCTGGCCGAGGCGGTCACGGCCCTGGCCGAGGATATGGCCGACGCCCTGGTGGAGGACCTCGGGGACGGCGACCTCGAAGACGGCGGGGACCGCGCGGACGGCGAGCCGGGCACCGGCCCCGGCGAAGGCGGAGGGCCGCCGCTCGCGGGGACCTCGGGTTACTCGGGTGCGTTGCGGCCGGTGCCGCTGGCCGACCGGTCGGTTGCGCTGCTGAACCGGGGGACGCCCGGCGGTGTGGTCACGCCTGACGGCACGCTGCACATGTCGCTGATGCGCTCCTGCAGCGGGTGGCCGTCCAGGATATGGATCGACGGGGACCCCCGTACCGCGCCCGACGGAAGCAGTTTCGCGTGGCAGCACTGGAGCCACACGTTCGAGTACGCCCTGGCCTCAGGTCCCGGGGACTGGCGGACCGCGGGCTTCACCGCGAACGCCGAGGGTTACAACCACGACCTGATCACGGTGCTGGCCGGGCCGGGCGAGGCCGCGGCCGCGGCGGGCGCGGGCAGCCTGCTGTCGGTGGAACCGGCGAACGTCACGCTCAGCGCGGTGAAACCGCGCGGCAACCCGCTGGCTGCCGGGCGGACGCCCAGGCCCGCCGCTCTGGATGCCGACGCGCAGGCCGTGGTCACCGTGCGGCTGCGAGAAACCAGCGGGCAGGCCACGACGGCGCGGGTGCGGCTCGGGACGTCGGGGGGTCCGCGAGACGGGATCTCCGCCGCCTGGCTCACCGATCTGCTCGAGGAGTCAGACGGCGCGCCGCTGCAGGTAGTGGACGGGACCGTGCTGGTCGACATGCCGGCCTTCGGCACGGTGAGCCTGGTGCTGCGGGCGGGCGCGCGGGTGTCCGCGGACGGCGCTGCGGGGGAAAGCGGTCCGGCATCTGCCGAGCCGGTCCAGCCTGTCTTCGCGCGCTACTGGCTGCACGGGAAGGGGCCGGCGCCAGCCGGGAACCTGCCGGTCGCGGTTCACCTGTCGCCCACCCGGGTCGCCCTGACCGACCCGGGCGATGCGGTTACGCTGACCCTGACGGTGGGTTGCGGGGCGGAGCCCGTCTCGGGGGTCGTGGAGCTGGCCACACCCGACGACATCACGGTCGGCCCGGTCCAGGACCTGCGTTATGAGCTGACGCCGGGCGGATACACGGCCTGGGACCTGACCGTGCGGGCCGCACCGCAGGCCCGGCCCGGGCGGTACTTCGCGGCGGCGCGGATCCGGGACGAACACGGCTATCTCATCGAGGACGCGGCCATGGTCGCGGTCGGCGAGCGGCGCTGGCCTGACCTGACGCTGCCGCCGGAGGAGACGGTCGAGCTGATGCAGGCCGACTACATCGCCGGCGCGGCCGAGGTTGAGCTGGCCGTGCTGACTCCGGAGTTGCGGCTGGCCCCGGGCGGCCGGGACGAGCTGCTGGTCAACCTCACCAGCCGGATAGCGTCCGAGCTGCGCGGCGAGGCGCAGCTGGTGTCACCGTTCGGGACCTGGCAGATGCTCGCACCGCCGGTACGGGGCTTCAGCACCGCGCCGCAGGAAACCACGGTGCTGCGCTTCACCGTGGCCGCGCCGGCTACGGCGCGGCCGGGCGCACGGTGGTGGGCGCTGGTGAAGGTCATGTACTACGGTCGGGTCCGGTACACCGAAGCCATCCCGGTTACGGTCGTCACGCCCCAGTAGCCGCCACGCTGGGGGTGAACAAGGTACGGTAGGAGACCCGGCTTGTTACCCGTTCAAGCGCGCGAATTTCAGAGGCTCTATGCAGTCCGCCACTGCTCTGCTCACGGGCAACCTGCCCGCGGAGCCGAACAGCTTTATCGGCCGCGAGCGCGACCTCGCCGAGTTGGCCAAGCTGCTCGGGGAAGTGCGCGCGCTGACCCTCAGCGGTCCCGGCGGCATCGGCAAGACACGGCTGGCGGTCCGGCTCGCGCGCGACGTGATCACCGGCCCGGCCAGCAGCGAGGACGGGGCGTCGGCCGCGGTCGAAGGGGTCGCAGGCTCCGGAGCCGATCTTGATGAGGCGTGGCTGGTCGATCTGGCCGACTGGCGCGGCCAGATCGCCGAGCGCGTCGCCGCCACGATCGGGGTGCGGGAGGAATCGGGCGTGCCGCTCGCGCAGACGCTGGCGGAGGCGCTGCGCTCGCGGCGCATGCTGCTCGTGCTCGACACCTGCGAGCATCACGTCAGCGACTGTGCCACGCTCGTGCAGCTACTGCTGGCCAGGTGCCCGTGGCTGAGGATCGTCGCGACCAGCCGCGAGCCGCTGCGGGTTCGCGGCGAGACCGTCTGGCGGGTCCAGCCGCTGGACCTGCCGCCCGATGACGCGGTCGGTGCGGAACTGGCCGGGCACGAAGCCATCCGGCTGTTCGCGGCGCGCGCGGCCGGCGCCCGGCCCGGGTTTGCCCTAACGGACGAGAACACGGCTTCGGTGGCCAGGCTCTGCCGGACACTTGACGGCATCCCACTGGGCATCGAGCTGTCCGCGGCCCGGGTCCGGGCGCTGTCGGTCGAGCAGATCGCCGACCGGTTGCGCGACAGGTTCCAGCTGCTCGACTCGGGCGACAGAACCGCACCGCCCCGGCAGCAGACGCTACGCGCCACCGTGGACTGGAGCTACGAACTGCTCGACGGCCCCGAGCAGATGCTGCTGCGCCGGCTGGCGGTCTTCTCCGGGTGGAACCTGGACATGGCCGAGCAGGTGTGTTCGGACGATGCCATCCCGGCAGACGCGGTGCTCGGCTTGCTGATCTCCCTGATCGACAAGTCGCTGGTCGTCCTGGACGGCGAGGCCGCGGGAGACGCCAGGTACCGGCTGCTCGACACGATCAGGGAGTACGCCGCCGAGCGGCTGGTCGACGCGGGCGAAGAGTCCCGCCTCTTCCTCCGCCATCGCGACTGCATCCTGGCGCTGGTGGAAAAGACGGCCCGCGCGATGTTCCGTCGCGGCCACCCGCCCTGGCCGGTCCGCCGGGCCATCTTCCGCCGCGGCATCGTCGAATACGGCAACTTCCGCATCGCGCTGAACACGTCCTTGACCAGCGGTCACACCGACGAGGGCCTGAGGCTGTGCACGGGGCTGCAGAACATGTGGGTTCCGCACGGCGACCAGCGGGAGGCGGCTACCTGGTTCGACCGGTTCATGGCTCAGGAGGCCGGCGAGGTTTCTCCGCAGGTACGCGGCCGGGCTCTGGCCGGACGCGCCAATATCGCCTTTGACCTGCAGGACTATGACGTGCTGCTACGCAGCGCGCAGCAGAGCCTGGAGCTGAGCCGGTCGTGCGGCGACGATTTCACGGTACCGACAGGGCTGCGGACCCTCGGCCAGGCCGCGTTGCGGGCGGGCCGGTTCGGCGATGCAGCAGACCTCATAGACCAGGCCATTGCGACCGCCGAGGCGGCGGGCAACGACTGGGAGGCCGGGCTCTCGCTGGCCGCCAAGGCCGCTGTCGCGGTACGCCAGGGCAAGCTGAAGTCGGCCCAGCGCGCCTACGAGGCCGCGCTTGAGGTGCTCAGCGACAACAACCGCTGGGGCGTCGCCCAGGTCCTGTACGGGATGGGCACGGTGGCACGGGCCCGCGGCGATGCCGACATGGCGGTGCGGCACTTCGAGGACGCCGCGGAGATCTTCAGTGAGCTGGACGCCTGGCTCGAGATAGCCCGGTGCCTGGCCGGGGTCGGCTGGGTCGCGCTGGTCCGCGGCGACCTCGACCTGGCTCAGGCCAGGCTGGCCGAGGGGCTGCGGCTCAACCAGGCTTGCGGGCAGCGGCTGGGCATCGCCCGGGGCCTGGAGGCGTTCGCCGCCCTGGCGGCCGCGCGGCAGCAGCCCGAACAGGCGGCCCGGCTGGCCGGAGCCGCCTGCCAGCTGCGCGAATCCATCGGCCAGCCGACCGGCATCGGCTCGAGGATCGAAGAGGTGCTCGAGCTTGCCCGCGACCGGCTCGGCGCGTCCGCTGCCGCGGCCCTGTTCGCCGAAGGCCGCGAGATGAAGGCAGAAGACGCAGTCGGGTACGCGCTCGGATCACATCCGGAGACCTCCGGCTCCGGACCCGCCGGGCTGCTTCGACCCGCCGTGACCAGGGAGTTCAGCGGACCAGGGGAGGCCGCCTGGGCTGACCCGGCGCGGCTGGCAGCGGCCAGGTCGGCGGCGCCGCTGACGGCGCGCGAGCATGAGATCGTGCTCCTCATCGCGCGCGGCCTGTCCAACAGGCAGATCGCCGATGAACTGGTGATCAGCCCGGCGACCGCGGCGCGTCACGTGGCGAACATCCTGGCCAAACTCGGCTTCAGCTCGCGTACACAAGTTGCCTCATGGGCCGCGCGCCACGAGCCGTCCAGCTGACAGCCGTGCGCAGGATATGCACGCGCCGTGGGATCGTGCACCCGGCAAGATGCACATGGGCATGCATAGTTCGGTGCATGTGCACCCCGTCCCGGCCGGCATAGCGTTCAATCGTCGCTAACGCACGCCGGTGGCGGGTGGTCCACCCGGCGCCACGTTGGTTCCCAAGGGGGGGTGGGAACCAGCGGGCCTGCAGCGGCGGCCGGGCGGGTCCCGGCTACAGAGCCGGGACCCGCCCGTCGTGCCAGCCAGCTGGGAGGAACTGGTGGAGATCGGCGTCAGGACCGGAGCGAGCCTTGAGAAGGACCTGCGGGTCTTGTGCGCCGGACAGTCGCAGCGGGCAATTACCGAGCACATCCTTGAACTGGCTGACGGAGCCGGATACGCAGCCGCCCTCATCGACGCCGCCCCGAAGACCACGCAGGTCCCGAACATCCCGCAGACCTCGACGGTCCCGCGGGCCGAGGAGACCCCGGAGACCACGGAGACCCAGGAGAACCCGCAGGCCCGGGAGGACCCGCGGACTCTTCACGTCCCCGCGAACTCCGTGACGACCTGGCTGCAGTTCGCGCACACGGTCCGCGCGGCGGCGCGCGGTCTGGGCCGGCGCGGCCTGCAGGACACCGACGCGGTCGGCATCCTCGTCGAGGACGCCGCCAGCCACGTGGTAGCGTCGCACGCCGTCCGGGCCGCCGGGGCCATCGCCTCGCCGGTTGATCCAGCGGCGGGCGCGGCGGACATCGCCGGCCAGCTCAAGGCCTGCCGGGCCCGGCTGCTGATCACCTCGGCTGCGCTGGCCGACCTCGCCGTCCAGGCCGCGGAACGCTCCTGGGTACGGCAGGTGTTCGCGTTCGGCGAGGCCGCCGGGACGACCCCGTTCAGCTCCCTGCTCGAAGCCCCGAAGCACGGTCAGCCCCACCGCAACGGCAGCGCCCGCATCGCACCCGGGTCCCGTACGCAGATCCCCGCCCTGGCCGGGCACGTGCCAGCGGACGGGCCAGGGTGCCGGCTGTCTCACCGGGACGTAGTGGTGGCGGCACCGCCCTGCGGAAGCCCGGACACCTACTCCTGGCTGCTCGACCTGGCCCTACTCGCCGGCGCCACCATCGTGGCGGCTCCCCTCTCGCAGATCACGGCGGCTGTACATACCTACAAGGGGACCGCGGTGATCGCGCCCCGGGGCATTTACGTTCCCGCCATCCCGGCCGACCGGATCTTCACGGTCGCGTAGCAGCGCCGCCGGCCAGCAGCACGGTCGGCCAGCAGAACGGTCCGCTCACAGGACTATCGGCTCACAGCACGGTCGGCCCGCAGCACGGTCGGCCCGCAGCACGGTCGGCCCGCAGCACGGTTGGCTCAGGACGCGATGGCCTCTTCCTGCTCGGGGGCGAGCGCGCGTTCGGGTGCTGGCTTCCTGGTCCGGATGAGCGTGATTATCACCAGCAGGCCGCACGCGGCCAGCAGGGTGGCGAAGCCGAAGGCCGCCGCGATGCCGTGGGTGAGCGCATACTGCGCCTGCGCGACCGGTGCCAGTCCCGGCTGCGGATGGCTTGCCGCGTTCCTGCTCGCGGTGCCGTAGACCGCTACCAGGACGCTAAGGCCCAGTGCGCCCCCGACCAGCTGCAGCATATTCACCAGGCCTGAGGCCGCGCCGGAGTCGGCCGGCGGAACGCCGGCCAGCGACGTGGTGGTCAGCGGCACGAAGACCAGCCCCATCCCGAGGCCGAGCAGCATCATCGGGCCGAAGATGCCCGACCAGTAGCCGGTGGCGGGCGAGACCCGCGACAGCCAGGCCAGGGCTGCGATGGCCGGCACCATCCCGGCGACCATCAGCGGCTTGGTCCCCAGCCGCGGCATGAGCCTGGGCGCCAGCCGTGAGGCGCCGAACAGGGCCACGGTCAGCGGCAGGAAGGCCATCCCGGCGCGCAGCGGGCTGAAGCCCATGATCTTCTGCAGGAACAGGGTGAGGAAGAAGAACACCCCGAACATGCCCGCGATGAGCAGCAGCCGGGCGACAAAGGAGCCGGACCTGCTGACGTCAGCGAACAAGCGCAGGGGGGTGATTGGCTGCTTAGCCCGGGTCTCGGTCACCGCGAACAGCGCGATCAGGACCGCGGCGGCGGCGAACGCGGCCAGCGTCACGTGATCACCCCACCCGTCGGTTGCGGCCCGGATGAACCCGTAGACGAGCGCGGTCACCCCGGCGGTGGCGAGCACGGCGCCGGCCAGGTCGAAGCGTCCCGGCAGGCGGGGCGTCTCGGCGACGAACAGCGGCGTGACCGCTATCACCGCGACCCCGATCGGCACGTTGATAAACAGCACCCAGCGCCAGGACAGCCATTCGGTGATCACCCCGCCGAGCACCAGGCCCAGCGAGGAGCCGCCGGTAATTACGCCCATGTAGATGGCGAGCGCGCGGGTCCGCTCCCGGCCCTCGGGAAAGCTGGTTACGACCAGGGCGAGCACGGCGGGCGCGGCGAGCGCCCCGCCCACTCCTTGCGCCGCTCGGGCCGCGATCAGCAGGGCCTCCGAGTTCGACAGCCCGCCGGCCAGCGAGGCCAGGGTGAACAGGGCGATCCCGGCGATGAAGGTCCGGCGTCGGCCGAGGATGTCGCCGGCCCGCCCGCCGAGCAGCAGCATGCCGCCCGAGGTCAGCGTGTAGGCGTTCAGTACCCAGGACAGGCTCGTCGAGGAGAAGTGCAGGCTGGCCTGGATGTGCGGCAGCGCGATGTTCACGACCGTCATGTCGAGGATGATCATGAGCTGGGCGCCGAGCATGATGGCCAGGGCGATACCGCGCCGGTCCGAAGGATCCGTGGCGGTCGAAGGGGTCAAAGGGTCGGAGCCACGCTTGAGGAATCGCGGATAGGACAAGATGTCTCCACGGTGGTCTGGTCAGGCGATCTCGGTTCGACCACATCGATGGGCCATCGATGTGGTCCTGGCCACGACGATGGGCCATCGATGTGGTTGCCGCAGACCCCCAGCGGGTGACAGGCCGCTGGCCGGGCGGTACTATCAAGGATGAAGCGGAGGTCTACTCCGGTTAATATACGGAGGCAGCCTCCGTTTTGCAACCTATTTTAAGCTCGGATCGATGACCAGGACACCTGACCAGCTACCGCCGCGGCCGACCGGACAGCCGACCGGACAGCGGCCGACCGGACAACTGCGCGCCGACGCGCGGCAGAACCGCGAGCGGCTGATCGCCGCGGCCACAGAGGCGTTCGCGCAGAAGGGCGCCGACGCGCCGCTCGAAGACGTGGCGCGGCGGGCCGGGGTCGGGATCGGCACGCTGTACCGTCACTTCCCGACCAGGCTGGACC
>JASHVM010000397.1:0-2799 GCA_030044595.1 Streptosporangiaceae bacterium | reverse complement strand
GGTTTCCGGACCTGGCACCGGCACTGGAGCGGTGCTTGGTCAGCGGCCCGCGACCGAGATCACGCCGCCGACCAACGCGCTGGCGATCGCGCTCAGGCCAGGATCTTGGCCTTCTCGCGCTCGAACTCCTCGGGCGTGATGACGCCGCGGTCGCGCAGGTCGGCGAGCTTGGCCAGCTGATCCGCCGGGCTGGCCTGCGTACCCGCGGCATCCTGGACGTAGGCGCGGAACGCCTCGTCCTGTGCCCGCGCGTCGCGCGCCGCGTGCTCGTGCATCTTGCCGCCCCTGGCGATCAGGTACACCAGCACTCCGACCAGCGGGATGATCAACACGAACAAGAACCACAGCGTCTTTTCCACGCCGTTCAGGTCATGGCTGCGGAAGATGTCGATGAATACCGTGATCAGGATCCAGAACCAGAGCACCCACAGGAAGATTATGAAGATTGTCCAGAACGCGCCCAGTAGCGGGTAGGAGTAGGAACTCGCGAGCAACATGACATCTCCTTGGCGTCCCCAGCGCCCAGGGCGCAGGCCTAGTGGTGAATACGAGCATCATGATCGTACTGGGTCATTCGTTTACGCGTCACATGAAACGGGATATGACCCGGCCTTACCTATCCTCCGGGGGCGTTCATCGCCCGGGAGTTCGCGGTTACGCCAGCGATACGCGGCGGCCGATTTGGTCACGGAGGTATTAATCCGACAACGGGACCCGGACGATGCGATACCAGCGGCAAACTCCGCGGGGATCCCGTGACCATAGCTCGACGGCATCGAACCGGACCGTGAGCGGCAGGCGGATTCCGACGCGCTGGACGAGGGAATGCTTGTCCTTCTCCGGGATATCGGAGTAGAGCAGGCTCAAGTGCGGCAGGTAAGGCGAGGGGTCCAGCGCCCAGGCCCGCTGCCCAGCCTCGCGCAGGGCCAGCAGTTGCGCGGAAGGCTCCGCGCGCAGGTACAGCGAGCGGAAGTACGTCTCCTCATGTCCGATCGCGGCCAGTGTCAGGTCAACCGGCGGCACGCCGGCCGCCAGCGACGCGAGGGCACGAACGGCCAGGTCTTCCGAGCACTCGAAGGTAGCCAGCATCGTGACGTGCGGTGGGAACCGGGGCGTGCCGCAGGTGGCGGCGAGCCTGTCGATGGTGGCGACAAGCCGGTCGCGCTGGGACCCGGCGGCGGGCACCAGCCAGGTCATGAGGGGCGTCGCAATAGACGCAGCGTACTTAGATATTGCGGACGATGTCAGGCGGTAAGCCCGCACTACACGGTTACCGAGAAGTACCTTCTCGGTCGTGAGCCGCCCCCGGATCTGGCCATCCTTAGACTGGTGAAATGACCGCCGCGGAACGAATTGAGTTCCTGTCCGCTGTATTGCTCACCTCGCGTCGGCCGGATCGGCTCGCGGCCTTCTACCGTGACGTGCTCGGCGTTCCGCTGCGCGAGGAGCGGCACGCCTCCGGTCCAGCGCACTGGGGTTGCGAGCTCGGCGACGTGCACTTCGCTATCCATCCCGCGGACGATGGCGCCGCGGATGACGACCGCGGCCCCGCCCCGATACGCCTGGCGTTCTGGGTGTTCGATCTGAGGTCCTTCGTGCGGCGCCTCGAAGACGAGCATGGAGTCCAGTGCCGCTACCCCATCCAGGATCTCGGCTCCAGTTCGCTGGTCACGGCCATCACCGATGTCGACGGCAACGAGGTCGAACTCACCCAGATGGGCCGAAGCTGGATCGAGCATCTGGCCGAGCACCGACGGGAAGGCGCCGACGTGGTCGGCCGGGCCAGCGCCGGAGAAGTCGGCACGGGCTAGCAGTCGGCGTCGGGCTCAGGGACGGAAAGCCCGGTATACGGCAGCCATGTCCTCCCCGCCGTGACCGTCCGCAGCGGCCTTGGTGAACTGGCGTGCGACCGCTTCCATCACCGCGGCGCCGGTGCCGACCTCCCGCATCGCCGCGGCGATAATCCTGGTGTCCTTGACCGCGCCGTCCACCGTGAACGAGGGCGTGAATTCCCCGGCGATCATCGCCTGGCCCTTGAGGTGAAGGTAGGGGCTGTCCACGGCGCCGCCCTTGACCATGTCCAGGAATACCTGCGGGTCCAAGCCCAGACCCTGAGCGAGCGCGATCGCCTGGGCGGTCGCGGCCACGATCGTCGCGACCCAGGAATTGGCCACTAGCTTCAGGCGGGTGGCGTCGCCCGGCCGTTCGCTGACCCAGCCGATGCGGGCGGCGATCGCGTCGAACAACGGCGCGACCGGCTCGCGCAGCGGACCCGGCGCGGCGGCCAAGACGGTAAGGTTTCCCTCCTCGGCGGGCTGGCGGGTCCCCAGCACCGGGGCGTCAATGTACCGGGCGCCGTGCCGGCCGGCCAGCGCGGGCAGCGCCACGCCGGCGTCGGGCACGCTCACCGTGCTCGTCTGAGCCCACAGCACGCCGTCCGGCGCGGCCGGCAGGGCCGCGGTCATCACCTCGGCCACCGAGTCGCCGTCCCACAGCATGGTGACCACCGCATCGACCTCGGCGACCGCCTCGGCGGCCGTGGCGGCCACGCGCGCGCCGTCCGCAGCCAGCGGCGCCGCCCGGCCGGAGTGCCGGTTCCACACCGTGACGTCCAGACCGGACCGCAGCAGGCTGCGGGCCATGCCCGCGCCCATGATCCCCGTCCCCAGCACAGCCACGCGGCGCATCGGTAACCTCCCTCTCCCCCGCACGCCGACGGCCCCCCGCGCGGCCGCCTCCAGGCCGACGGGCCTGGTCTTCACGGGCATGCCCCAGCCAAGCACATGGTCAGATCCGGGA
>JASHVM010000396.1:0-3562 GCA_030044595.1 Streptosporangiaceae bacterium | reverse complement strand
ACGTTGGCGCGCTGCCGCGCGGCCAGCGCCGAGACGTCCGCCGAGGTGAAGGCCGCGGTCAGCCCGGCCGACAACGCCACCGCGGCCAGGGCCACGGCGATGAACGCCAGCGCTAGTCGCAGGCCGAGCGCGCCGCCCCGTACCGGGCCCGGCCGCGGGCCGCCGTCACCCATCGCGGGCCAGGCCCAGCCGGTACCCCCCGCCGAGCACCGTCTGAACGATCCGGGGGCTGCCCGGTTCCTGCTCGACCTTGCGGCGCAGGTTCTTCACGTGCGAATCGACGGTCCGCTCGTATCCCTCGAACTCATACCCGCGGACCCGGTTGATCAGCTCCCACCGCGAGTAGACCCGGCCCGGGACTGCAGCCAGGGCCAGCAGGATCCCCCATTCGGTCGGGGTCAGCTCCACCACCGCGCCGCGTACTCGCACCTCCCGCCGCGGCTCGTCCATAACCAGGACCCCGCCCCCGTAGCTGGCCGGGCCGGGTCCGGCCGCCGGTCCGCCGCGGCGCAGGACCGCCTGGACGCGCAGCACCAGCTCCCGGGGGCTGAACGGCTTGGTCACGTAATCATCGGCGCCCAGCTCCAGGCCGGCGATCCGGTCCTCTTCGGCGGCCCTGGCCGTCAGCATCAAGATCGGTAGCGGCCCGGCGGCGCGTACCTCCCTGGCTACCGTCTCGCCGGGTACGTCCGGCAGGCCCAGATCGAGGACCACCAGATCGGGCGTGGCCGCGTCCGCCAAGGTGATCGCCTCCGCGCCGGAGCCCGTGGACAGCACCGTGAACCCAGCGCGCTCCAGGTAGGACCGGATAAGCTCCCGCAGCTTGCGCTCGTCCTCCACCAGCAGCACCGTCGCCGCCATTCCCGCATACCAGCCTCTCCTGTTGTTGCCCGCCGTCCGGTTTAAAAGGCTGCGGTCCCCATTCAGTTTCGCCGCTCGCGGCCAAGTTTCGCCACAGCTGACGCTAGCTGGGTCCCGGGGTCCGGTCGGGCGCCGGGCCGGCGGTGCGCCATTCGCGCTCGCGTCGCTCGCAGCTCTCGCGGGATCATCGATGGTCGCGATACCGGGAGCCCGCGGACCGGTGCGGTGCTCGACGGTGTAAAAGCGGACCTCGTGGCCGCCGAGATCGTGCGGCCCGGGCAGGATCCAGCCAACGCCGGCGCATCTGTCGGATCCACGGCTTCCTTCCTGAGGTATCACACCCCATCAGCCGCTCGTGCAGGCGGCCTGCCGGGCCGGTGGAGATTACGTGGAGGACGATCGGGCTTGGCGGATGCTCGCGTCCGCGCCGTCACCATGACAGCTTCACCGAGCCGACAGACCCGCCGCGACCGCCGCCTCGACGGCGCGGCCGAGGGCGATGAGCTGCTCCTCGCCGCCGGGCGGGCCGATGAGCTGCAGGGAGGCAGGAAGGCCAGCCGGGCCGCCGGGAACCGGCAGGGCCAGCGAGGGCAGGCCGGCCAGGTTAGCCGGCACGGCGAGCGCGGTGATCGGCATACCCCGCTGGTGGAGCAGCGGCGGCGCGGCCAGCAGCATCGGCATGGCGACGAACGGATGGCGGGCCAGCAGGCCGGCGAGCCACGCGCGCACCGATTCCCTGGTCTGGTTCGCGGCGGCAACGTCGGCGGCGGTGATCGCCGCCGCCTCGGTCATGTTGCGCTGGTTGTGCCGGCTGAGGCGGGCGAGGTCGGGCAGGAGGTACTCGTTCACCTGGTAGGCCTCGGCATCGATGATGACGTTCGCCGCATCCACCGCCGCGGCGACGTCAAAACCGGGGAGATCGGTGGTCATGACGCCCGCGGCGGCCAGCGCGGCGTCGACGGCGGCATCGACCGCCGGGTCGACCGGCGGATCCGTCTGCGGCCGCAGCCGGCCGACCGCGAGGTCGCAGGGCCCTGCTGCGAAGCCCGGCTCGATCAGGCGCATGGCGAGTTCGACCGCGGCCACGTCCGCGCCGAGCGGACCCACGGTATCCATGGACGGCGCCAGCGGGTACACGCCCTCGGCGGGCACCCGGCCCCAGGTGGTCTTGAGGCCGACGACACCGCAGCAGGCGGCGGGGATCCGGACGGAACCGCCGGTGTCGGTGCCCAGTGCCACGTCCGCTTCCCCGGTGGCGACGGCGACCGCCGAGCCGCTGGAAGACCCGCCGGGCAGGCGGCGTGGATCGATCGGGTTCACCGGCGTCCCGGACCACGGATTGGTCCCGCGAGCCGACCAGCACAGCTCGGACAGGTTGGTCTTGCCCACGATCCTGGCCCCGGCCGTCCGGGCCGCCGCCACCACGGCCGCGTCCCCGGCCGCGGGGCGGGCACGCTCGGCGATCACCGGGCAGCCAACCGTGGTGGGCACGCCTTCGACGTCGATGCAGTCTTTGACCGCGAGCCGCGCGCCGGCACCGGGCGAGTCCAGCCGCCTGATCCACGTCGCGCCCTGTCGTGCCTGCGTGCCGCGCGCGTCATCCATCTGGCCATTGTCCCAGGTCACCGCGGGCAGAAAGGACCTGCCCCCGTCGGGCCAGCGCTGATAGCAAGATGTCACCGATATTTCGCCTCAGTGTCACGGCGACGTGTCATGCCACGATCGGTTGCTATCGCACTTTGTGAGCATGAGGGTCGCGATCATAACCGAATCGTTCCCGCCTGATGTCAACGGCGTCGCGCACTGTGTGCTACGTATCGCAGAACTCCTCGCCGCCCGCGGTCACCAGCCGCTCGTCGTCGCGCCGCAGCCGCCGCGCGACACGAGGGACCCTGGCCCGTTCCCCTATCCCGTCGTGCGCGTCCCGGCCGTGCCGTTGCCCGGCTACCCCAGCTTCCGGCTCGGCCTGCCCAGCCGTCGCGTCCGCGACGCGCTGATCAGGCACCGGGCCGAGGTGGTGCACCTGGCCAGCCCGGTGGTTCTCGGTGCCCACGGCGCCGCGGTCGCCGGGCGCCTCGGCCTGCCCGTGGTCGCCGTCTACCAGACCGACCTGCCGTCCTACGCCCGGGCGTACCGGCTCGGCCGGGGAGGCGAGGCGTTCGCGTGGCGGTGGCTGCGCGGCATCCACAACAGCGCCGCCCGCACGCTGGCTCCGTCCACCGTCACCGCGACCGACCTGCTGAGCCGCGGCATCCGCGACGTCTGGCTGTGGGGCCGCGGCGTCGACACGGTCCGCTTCAATCCGGCGCGGCGGAGCGAGCAGGTCCACGCCCGGCTCGCGCCGGGCGGCGAGCTGATCGCAGGCTACGTGGGGCGGCTGGCCACCGAGAAGCGCGTTGAGCTGCTGGCCGGGATCACTGCCCTGCCGGGGGTGCGACTGGTTGTCGTCGGCGCCGGGCCGGCCGAGGCCACGCTGCGCCAGCACATGCCGGCTGCCCTGTTTCTCGGCGAACGCCGGGGCGACGAGCTGGCGGCCATCTACGCCAGCTTCGACGTGTTCGTGCACAGCGGACCCTATGAGACGTTCGGCCAGACGCTGCAGGAGGCCGCCGCGAGCGGGCTGCCGGTGGTGGCGCCGGCGGCGGGCGGGCCGCTGGACCTCGTTGACGACGGGGCGACCGGTTACCTGGTGCCGCCCGGC
>JASHVM010000395.1:0-3290 GCA_030044595.1 Streptosporangiaceae bacterium | reverse complement strand
ACGTCGACGGTTCCCGCGGCCGGACCCAGCGGCGGCGGGACGATTTCGCCGTCCCCTCCGGCGGGGACCGGCCACACGTCGGCGGTCGCGGTCAGGTGGACGGCGCCCGGCCGCTCGGCGACGGCGGTGCGCAGGGCCCGGCGCGCGATGATGTCCGCCGAGGCCGGGTCCAGGCGCAGCGCCAGCTTCGTGACCGGCGCGAACAGGCGGCCGTGATCGACCACCTGATGGGTGAAGAACTGCTCGCGGGAACTCTCGATCTGGCCGGAGATGGCCAGCAGAGGCACTCGGTCCAGGGTCGCGGCGGCCACGCCGTTCAGTACCGCCGTCGAGCCCGGCCCCAGGGTGGACAGGCACACCCCCGGCCTGCCGGTCGACATCGCCGCCGCCTCGGCCATGAACGCGGCGGTGCCCTCCCGTGCCGCGGACACGACCTCGATCCCGCGCTGGCGCGATGCCTCCATGAAGTCGATCACGGACTCGCCGGGATAGCCGAAGATGTGCCGCACCCCGGCGGCGTGAACGTACCCGGCCAGCAGGGCCGCCGTCGACCCCGGTGCCGGTGCGGAGCCTGGTGCCGTAGACCGCGCCATCGGCTTATCTTCGCACGCAGCGGAGCTGGCACGCAGGGGGCGGCGGGCTGGCCCTATGGCCGTTCGGGAGAAAAAAGGAGGTCAGCTGGCTCGGCGACCGGGCTCGGCCGCGGACGCCCAGCGGCGCGCGCCCGGGCGGCGGCGGCGCTGTTTCTGCTCGTGCTGGGCGTGTCGGCGGGAGGTTTCGGACACAGGGTGACATTATCGCTGCGTATGAGTGCGATCTCGCTGCTTGTCGGCCTGCTGCTCGGGATCGTCATCGGGGCGGCGATCGGATACCTGCTCATTCGCAGCCGCCTCGGCGCCGCGGACGAGCGCGCCCGGGCGGCCGAGCAAAGGGCCATGATGACCGAGCGGAGCGCCGCCGAACGCGCCGCGCTGGTCGACGGCCAGCTCGCTGAGCGGTTCCAGGCCCTGTCCGCACAAGCGCTGGACGCGAGCACCGCACGGTTCCTCGAGGTCGCTGAGGGGCGGCTGCGGGCGGCCAACGCGCACGCGTCCACCGAGCTCGAGACCCGGCGGGCGGCGGTCGAGCACCTCGTCGGCCCGCTGAAGGAGACCCTGGCCCGGGTCGAGGCCCAGCTGCGGGCGTCGGACGAGGCCAGGACGCGGTCGCACGCCGCGCTCGCCGAACAGGTCGACCTCGCGCGGCAGACCTCCGAGCAGCTGCGGACGCAGACGCAGGCGCTGGTCACCGCGCTGCGGCGACCGGAGGCCCGGGGCCGCTGGGGCGAACTGCAGCTGCGCCGGGTCGTCGAACTGGCCGGGATGAGCGCGCGCTGTGACTTCGACGAGCAGGTGACGGTGGCCGGCCGGGACGGCACGCAGCGCCCGGACCTGGTGGTGCACCTGGCCGACGGCAAGAACATCGTCGTCGACTCGAAGGTTTCGCTCGCGGCGTACCTGGAAGCGGCGGAAAGCGACGCCGAAGACGTGCGCTCCGCGAGGATGGACGCGCACGCGCGGCACCTGCGGGAGCACGTGGACAGGCTGGCCGGCAAGGCCTACTGGGCGGCGCTGAGCCCGTCGCCCGAGTTCGTGATCTTGTTCATACCGGGCGAGGCGTTCCTCGCCCCGGCGCTGGAACGCGACCCGGGGCTGCTCGAATACGCCCTGGGCCGCAAGGTGCACATCGCGACGCCTACGACGCTGGTCACGATGCTGCGCACGGCCCAGTACGCCTGGCAGCAGGCGGCGCTGGCGGACAACGCCCGCGCCGTGTTTGATGTCGGCCGCGAGCTGTACGACCGCATCGCGGGGCTGGGCAAGCACGTAGACCGGCTGGGCCAGGCGCTGACGAAGGCCGTGTCGACCTACAACCAGGCGGTCGGTTCGCTGGAAAGCCGGGTGCTGCCCAAGGCCAGGCGACTGAACGAGCTCGGCGTGGTCGACGCCGAGCTTGAGGCGCCGAGGCTGGTCGAGGAGACCGCCCGGGCGCTGTCCGCTCCCGAACTGGTCGCGAACGGCGCGAACGGCGCGGCCGGGAGCGGGGCGGCCGGGAGCGGCGGGGCCGAGCTTGAGGCGGCGGAGATCAGCGCGCGCGTGGGCCTGGTGCGGGCGGCGCCATGACGCAGACCGGGACTCCGGCGCGGGCCGGGACGAGCAGGCCGTCTCCGCGGCTCAACCCGGCGGGGCCGGTCAGGCTTACCGGGCGGGGCGCGATCATCACGCTGCTCGCGGTCACCTTCGTCAGCCAGCTATCGGCGGCGTGGACCGGCTGGGGCATGCTGGCCGACGCGACGTTCGTCTGCTGCTGCGGCGTGGTCACCTACTACACCAGGACCAGCGGCCTACGGGGCGTGGTGGTGTCCCCGCCGCTGGTCTTCCTGGCCGCGTGCATCTGCGTAGAGGCGCTTACCGCGTCCGGGACGTTCATGGCCGCGGAAGGAATCCTGGTCACGCTGGGAACCTCGGCTCCCTGGCTGTTCACGGCGACGGCGCTCACCGTGGTGGTGGCCGTCGGCCGCGGATACCGGCCGTCGATCTCCCGGCTGCGCGGGCGGTCCGCTCTCGGCGCTAGCCGGGACGGCCGCAAGCCGCGGTAAGCCGGGACGGCTTGAGCCGCCTGCGTGCGGAATCCGGGGACAGGTAGTAGCGCCTCCTCTCATCGTGGACGCAAACCCCCGGCGTGAATAACGGCCCTAGCTCAAATAACGCGATGATCACACCGCTGCTCACTCTGCGTGCGTGATTTATGATACGAAGGCGCCGTCCGGGATCTGGCCGGATCCGGTAAGGGGCTCGTTGCGCCAACGAGCCCCTCAGGTGGGGCACGTTGCGCCAACGAGCCCCTTCCCGCTGACCGTAGCCATCACGAAATACACGGGTAACTGTCCCTCGAGGATGAGGTAGCGGCAACGCTATGGCCGTTCGGCTGCGGAGGGGCGCAGTTCGCGCGGCAGGGCGAACGTCATGTCCTCCGCCACCGCCTCAACCTCCTCCACGGTGTCGAACCCATAGCTGGAGAGCTTGCCGAGCACGGACGTGACCAGTTCCTCCGGTACCGACGCCCCGCTGGTCACGCCGACCGTCGTGACCCCGTCCAGCCAGCGCTCGTCGACCTCGCCGGCGTCGTCGACCAGGTGGGCCGCGGCGGCACCGTGATCCCTGGCCACCTCGACCAGGCGGACCGAGTTCGAGGAGTTCTGCGAGCCGACCACGATGACCAGGTCCGACCGGGCGGCGATGACCTTCACC
>JASHVM010000394.1:0-10548 GCA_030044595.1 Streptosporangiaceae bacterium | reverse complement strand
GCGCCAGGCGGCGTCTGTTGGTCTTCCTTTCTTCCCTCGCCCGTTCGCGCCGCCCGCCTTGCTCCCGTCTCGCGGCCTGCACGCCGCCGCGCGACCGGTTGATAGCGGGCGAAAGTCAGCCCATGAAGTAAAGGTCGCTTGACATGTCTGATAGGTAAAGGTACCTTTACTTCATGCGGAACCGGGTCCGGGAGCAGCGCACCCAGCGGGGCCTGTCGCAGGCCGAGCTGGCGGCGGCGCTGGGCGTGTCGCGACAGACGGTGATCTCCATCGAGAGCGGCCGGTACCTGCCGTCGCTGCCGCTGGCGTTCGCGATCGCGCGGTTCTTCGACCTGACGGTGGACAAGATGTTCGACCCGGAGGATGAGGAGGCGGGCGCATGACGGGTTTCATTCCCCCGCGGCTGCGCAAGCCCGCGGGGGCCCTGCTGGCCGGGGCGGTGTTCGCGGTCGCGTGGCTGGTGCGCGGCGGACCGCTGTGGTGGGTCTCGATCTTGGCCGTGATCATGGCGGCCGTCCGCGCGGTCTCCTGGTACCGGATGGGCGGGGAGGACACCGACCAGGGCGCGCTGGCCGGGTCCCGGGCGGATGAACGGCAGCAGCTGGTCAGCTTGCGGTCGCGGGCGCTGGCCTGCAACCTGGCGGCGATCGCCGCGTTCATCGGCCTGACGGTCGCGATCGCGGTCAAGGCCGCCTGGTGGTGGCCGTTCGTGGTCATCCTCGCGGTCACGGGCTTTGGCTACCTGCTCGGCTTGTCGAACTACGCTGCCGCCGAAGAGGACGCGGCGGATGATGCGGACGCCGGGCAGCCCGAGCGATCCCAGGTCCAGAGCTGATGGTCATGGAAATGATCATGCAAGACCCGAACCTGCCCGGTATCCAGCCCAGCGGCTGACCTCACGTAAGCGGGCCACCGGCGGTTTGGACATCCCTGCCCGCGGCGGACCCGGGGGAACGCTTCAAGATCCATCCCGCGTGTATCCCGCGGCCAGCGGCAAATGGCGGCAGTTGGCTGCGGTCAGTGGCGGTCCTGCGACACGAGATTCGCGGGAATAAGCCCAGGTCAGGGCTTGTCTTCGGAGGTAGGAGCGGAGGGCGTGGGATTCGAACCCACGGTGACGTTGCCGCCACAATGGTTTTCAAGACCATCGCCATCGGCCACTAGGCGAGCCCTCCTGTGCGGCACCAGCCTACGTAACGCGGATCGGTAAGTCAGCCCGCGCGGCCAAGCCAGCCCGTCGCCCACGAGCGCGGCCAGGGTCAGGTACGCGTCGGCCGTCTCGGCGCTCAGCAGTTCGAGCTCGACCTCGGCGCCTTCTTCCAGATGGGGATCGTAGGGAATCCGGGCCACGGCCCGGCACCGGGAAGCGAAGTGATGCTCGAGCCGGTCCAGGTCGACGGTGCTCTTGCTCTTCGGCCGTACGGTCGAGAGCACCACGACGCCGTTGCGCACCAGGTCCTCGCAGTTATGGGCCTCCAGCCAGTCAAGGGTGGCGCTGGCGCTTCGCGCGCCGTCCACGGACGGCGAGCTGACCACCACGATCTGGTCGGCGAGCCGGAGCACCCCGGCCATGGCCGAATGCAGCAGGCCTGTCCCGCAGTCGGTGAGGCAGATCGAGTAGAAGTGCTCGAGCACCCCGGCCGCGTCACGGTAATCATCGGCGCCGAAGGCCACCGAGGCTCCGGGGTCGCGGTCGGAAGCAAGCACCTCAAGCCGGCTCGGCGCCTGCGAGGTGAACGCCCGTACGTCCGCGTAGCGGCCGATCTGACCCCGTTCGTTCAGCAGGTCCCTGACCGTCGCGGCGGTCTCCAGGCGGACCTTGTCCGAGAGGGTGCCGCGGTCCGGGTTCGCGTCGACGGCTATCACCCGGTCGCCGCGCAGCGTGGCGAGCGTCGCCCCCAGCCCGATCGCGGTGGTGGTCTTGCCCACCCCGCCCTTGAGGCTCAGTACCGCCACCCGGTGATGGCCGCCCGCGACCGGAGTCCTGACCCGGTTGACGAGATCACGGCGGCGCGCGTCAGCGGCGGACTCGCCGAACCGGAGCAGGCCGCCGGTCAGGCGGTAGACGCCGCGACGCCAGCCCGACCCGGGGACAGGCCGCTTGCCGTGCAGCAGCGACTCCGCGGTCAGGCTGTCCGAGGTTTCCGGCTCGTAGCCGGGATCGGCTGAACTCAGGCCCGGCGCGCTCCGCTGCAGCGGCACTCGCCCGGCCAGCGCGGGCAGGGGCTCCATCGGCGGCACTGGGTCGGCATCGCGTGCGTACCCCGGGTCAGGCCCGTAACCCGCGTCCTCGGCGCCACCCGGGGCCGGCCCGGCCCACGTGTCCTGCGGGTACCCGGCGTCTTGCGGATAACCCGGGTCCGGCGCGCGGCCGAGTCCGGCCGGGTACCCCGGGTCTCCCGGACCGGGGTAGTCGTGCGGCGGAGCATACCCGGCTCCCCGCGGATATACCGCCTGCTGCGGATACCCCGGTCCCGCCGGGTACCCTGGCCACTCCCGGTAGCCCGGTGCCTGCGGATACCCCCATTCATCGGGATACTCCGGCTCCCGAAGACCCGGCGATGGCCGCGGGTAGGCGGCGCCGCCTGCGTCGGGCTGAGCTCGCCCGCCCCGCCCCGCCCACTCATCCGCCGCCGGGAAGACCGGGCGATCTTGTTCGGCGGAGGAGGCGGCCGGACCCTGCGGATGGGCGAACGAGAACGAGGCCGGGCCGGGCGGCGGATAGGGCTTCGCCTCAGTCGCCTGGCCAGCCTCGTGCCTGTCCGGCGAGCCGTCGGGATTATCGGCGACGCCGGTCCCGGCGCGTACCTCGGTCTCGGCCTGGTCGTGCCGCTCAGGGTCGAAGACCGCATCTCGCCGCGAGCCGGCGCCGAACGTCTGGGGCGTATCGTTATTCGGGGTCACGGTCGTCCCCCTCGGTCCTCATGAGCGGCGCATGCGGGCAGGGTTCGTGCATCAATCCGAGCGTAAGACATATTCCGCGCGATTTCGATACCCATTGCACTTGATTGGTCGCACTGAGTTGCCAATGCTAGCCGGCGACAGGCCGGCGCTGCGCCGGACACGGCACCGGCCGGGCGCCGAACAAAGGAGACGCACATGCGCGCCGTCGTGATCACCGAGCCCGGCGGGCCCGAGGTCCTGCAGTGGCAAGACGTGCCCGACCCGGTCCCCGGACCCGGGGATGTGATCATCGAGACTGCCGCGGCCGGCGTCAACCGCGCGGACCTGATGCAGCGACAGGGCCTCTACCCGCCGCCGCCCGGCGCGCCGCCGTATCCGGGCCTGGAGTGCGCGGGCCGCGTACGGGCGGTCGGCGAGGGCGTGACGAGCTGGCGGCCCGGTGACGACGTATGCGCGCTGCTGTCCGGCGGTGGCTACGCGGAACAGGTCCCGGTACCCGAAGGGCAGGTCCTGCCCGTTCCCCGGAACGTGGACGTGAGCACGGCGGCTGCGTTCCCGGAGACCGCGTGCACCGTATACGCCAACGTCTTCCAGCTGGCCAGGCTGGCCGACGGCGAGATGTTCCTCGTGCACGGCGGCAGCAGCGGGATCGGCACGATGGCGATCCAGCTGGCCAAGGCCTTCGGCGCCCGGGTGGCCTGCACCGCGGGATCGCCGCAGAAGCTGGCGCGCTGCCGCGAGCTCGGCGCCGACGTAGCCGTCAACTACCGCACCGAGGATTTCGTGGCGGCGGTGCGGGATGCCACCGGCGGCGCGGGAGCGGACGTCATCCTCGACATCATGGGCGCGAGCTACCTGGGCCGTAACCTGGACGCGCTGGCCACCGGCGGCCGCCTGGTCGTCATCGGCCGGCAGGGCGGCAGCCGGGCCGAACTCGACCTCGGCGTCTTGCAGGCCAAGCGGGCGAGCGTGTACGCGACGACGCTGCGCGCGCGGCCCGCTGACGAGAAGGCCGCGGTGGTGGCGGCCGTCCGCGACCACGTGTGGCCGCTGATCGACGCCGGGAAGGTCATCGCCGTCATCGACAGGGAGCTGCCCATGTCGCAGGCGGCCCGGGCGCACCGGGTGATGGCCGCCGGCGAGCACATCGGCAAGATCCTGCTCCTGCCCGAATGACCCCGCGTGCCGCGGCGGCCCCGCCGATCGGACAGACTAGGGGCATGAACAACCCACAACCAGATGATCACCCGCAGGTCCTCGTGGTGGGTCCCGACGGTCTCGCCATGGCGGGCAGCCAGCCGGGCGAGGGCGGCGAGCACGAGCGCCCGGTCACCGAGATGGTCGAGCAGCCGGCCAAGGTCATGCGGATCGGCAGCATGATCAGGCAGCTGCTGGAAGAGGTCAAGGCGGCCCCCCTGGACGAGAAGAGCAGGGCCAGGCTGAAGGAGATTCACCAGAGCTCCGTCAAGGAACTCGAAGACGGGCTCGCCCCCGAGCTGGTCAGTGAGCTGGAACGGCTGTCGCTGCCGTTCACCGACGACGAGGTGCCGAGCGAGGCCGAGCTGCGCGTCGCCCAGGCCCAGCTGGTCGGCTGGCTAGAGGGCCTGTTCCACGGCATCCAGACCACGCTGTTCGCCCAGCAGATGGCGGCCAGGGCGCAGCTCGAGCAGATGCGCCGCGCGCTCCCGCCGGGGATGACGCCGCCGGCCGAGCAGGGGCAGCAGCCCCGCACGGGCCAGTACCTGTGACAGACCCTTTTTTTCGGAACGGGCCGTGGTGCTCGCCGCCGGAAGGCGTCAGCCGCTCAGGGTGGCAGCGCCCTACGGGCGGCCGAAACGCAGCCGTCCCAGCCAGGCGGCGGCCGCCGCGAACTCGGCGTCGGAGGTGCCCGGCCGGACCTGCGTGGCAGTACCGTCGCACCGGGCGTAGCTGCCGAGAAAATGCACCTCGGCGCTCACCCGGCGCAGCCCCATCAGCGCCTCGCCCACGCGCGCGTCGTCGACGTGCCCCTCGCAGTCGATGAAGAAGTAGTACTGGCCGAGCCGGTCGCCGGTTGGCCGCGACTGGATGGTGGTCAGGTTGATGCCGCGGACCGCGAATTCGGTCAGGATCTCGAGCAGGGCGCCGGGGTGATCCTCGGCCAGGAAGACGGCGACCGACGTCCGGTCCGTCCCGGTGCGCGCCGGGAGCGGGCCGTGGGCCGCTACCACGACGAACCGGGTGACGGCGTTGGCCCGGTCGTGCACGTCCGGAACGAGAACCTCAAGGCCGTACCTCTCGGCGGCGAAGGCGCCGGCCAGCGCCGCGTCGAGGTGCCCGTCCGCGGCCTGGCGGGCGCCTTCCGCGTTGGACGCGACCGGGATCCATTCGACGTCCGGCAGGTTGGCGGCGAGCCAGCCCCGGCACTGCGGCATGGCCTGCGGATGGCCGCCCACCCTCTTGATGTCGCCCAGCGCGACCCCCGCCCTGGCCAGCAGCGCGAACGCCACGGGAATCTGCAGCTCGGCGACGATGACCAGGTCGTTCCCTGTGGCCAGGTCATCAAGGGTGGCGGTGACGACTCCCTCGACCGAACTCTCAATCGGGACCACGGCCCGCTCGGCCGTGCCGTCACGGACCGCGGCGAGCGTGGCGTGGATGGTCGGGCGGGGGAGCGGCTCGGCACCGGAATCGACCGCGCGCAGCGCGGCCTCGGTGAAGGTGCCCTCAGGTCCCAGGTAGGCAACTGGCATAGTGCTCATCATGCAGCATCGCCGCGCTCGGCCGCGGGCTAGAGGCGGGTGGCAAGCGCCCGGGCCACATCGGCGAGCTGGTGCGCCCGGTGCAGCTGGGCTCGCAGGCCGGTACCGGTGGCGCGGTGGGCGAGGTCGACCTCGACCTCGGTAACCCGCGCGCCCTGGCGGAGCAGGTCGATGGTGAGCCCCGTCTCCACTCCCCAGCCGTGGGCGAGCGGCCGCGCGGCCTCGAACGCCGCCCGGGTCAGGCAGCGCTGCCCGTTCAGCGGCTGCGCCGGCCGCCATCCGGTCGCCCGGCGGATGCCGGCCCCGGACAGGCCGACGACCAGGCCGTGCCCGCCGAGCTTGACCGTGGTGGTGAACACGGCGATCGTCATGTCCGCCGTGCCCGCCAGCACCGGATCGGTGAGCGGGCCGGCCAGCGCCGCGGTGCCCGCCAGGTCAGCGTCGAGGAACAGCAGGTGCCGCGGGTGGTCCCGGTGCTCTTGCCGGTCGAGCAGGCGGACCGCTTCCGCGCCGGTCTCCATCGCGGCGCCCTTGCCCCTGTTCCTGGCGTGCGGCACCACCGCGGCACCCGCGCGCCGCGCCGCGGCGGCGGTGGCGTCCGCCGAGCCGTCGTCCACGACGATCACCAGCGCGGCGCCGGCGATCCCGGCCGCCGCCCGCACGGTCGCCTCGATGCGGTCCGCCTCGTTCCGCGCCGGGATGATCACCGCGACATCGCCGGACCGCGGCCCTTCTGGCATGGGCCGATCTTAGGTCAGCGGAACCCTAGTTGTGCGGCACGGCGGGCTTGGACCCGTCGAGCTGGCTCAGATCCCCCAGGTCCGCGTCCGTTACCAGGGTGAAAACCGAGTCAAGCCCGGTGACCTGCAGGATCTTGCGGACCGCGGGCCTCGGGGCGGCGATCTCCAGCTCACCGCCCCGCTCACGCGCACGGCGCAGGCAGGACAGCAGCACGTTCATGCCGGTCGAGTCGCAGAATTCCACGCCCGACATGTCGATCACCACCCGTCCGGGCATGCCGTCATCCAGCACGCCGACCAGCTCGCTGTGCAGCCGCGGAGCGGTATAGAGATCGATCTCACCGGAGATGGTCACGATTGTGTAATCATCGTGAAATCGACTTGAGACATTGAGCTCCACGAGCCGAACCTTACCGCGCCGTGCGCCCGGAAGCCAGGTGGCTATCCTGAACGCACGCTGAGAGTTCCCCGATTCATCTGACCGGGGCATGATCGGTTCGGGCCTAGCCGCTCTCCGCCGCGACTACCGGCACGGCCACCGTGGTCATCTGCCGGACCTCGACCTCGGCCCACACGGTGGTGCCCTCGTCGTCGCTGTGTGCGCCCCAGCGCCGCGAAAGCCTGTCCACGATCCGCAGGCCACGGCCGCCGGTGGTGGACTGGGTTGGTTCGCCCAGCTCAGGCCGGGTGGGCCCGCCACCGTCGCTGACCGAGACCTGGACGCTGCCGGCGTCGAGGTGCCAGGCCACGCGGATGCTCGAACCGGGCAGCGGCTTCGCGTGGCGCAGGGCGTTGCTCAACAGCTCGCTGATCACGACCGCGGCGTCGGTGACCGTGGGGCCGTAGATGCCCGCCTCGAGAAGGTCTGACACCAGGCGCCGCCGGGCCACGCCGACGCTTGCAGCGCTGAACGGGAGTACGAGGACGCTCGACTCAGTCACCTCCATGTCAGTCGCAGCCCGGCTGCCTGCCTTCAGCGAACCTACGAGCGGAAATGCCCCGTCTAGGCGCCGTGGAAACACGTGAACCCCGTAGATATCGCTGCGGTAACGGCGTCTCACGCAAACCTCCGGTGGCACCGGCACCTGCCGCGGGCACGGTAACGTCTCAGGTATGGCTACCCCCACCGTGATCGTCGACGACTTGCACGTCGTCTACCGCGTGTTCGGGGCCGGCGGCAATAAAGGCACCGCGGCGACGGCGCTCATGCGAATGGTCAAGCGCCAGCGCCGCCCGTCCGTGCGCGAGGTGCACGCCATCAGGGGCGTCTCGTTCGTCGTCAATCATGGCGACGCCATCGGGATCATCGGCAGGAACGGGTCGGGCAAGTCCACGCTGCTGCAGGCGATCGCCGGCCTGCTGCCGCCCGAGCAGGGCTGCGTGTACACCAGCGGGCAGGCCGCCCTGCTCGGCGTCAACGCGGCGCTGCTCGATGACCTGACCGGCGAACGGAACGTGGTGCTCGGCTGCCTGGCCATGGGCATGTCCCCGCAGGAGGTCAAGGACCGGTACCAATCCGTCGTGGACTTCTCCGGGGTGGGCAGCTTCGTCGACTACCCCATGCGGACCTACTCCACCGGCATGGCCCAGCGGCTGCGGTTCTCGATCGCGGCCGCCAAGACCCACGAGATCCTGATGATCGACGAGGCGCTGGCCACCGGAGACGCCAGCTTCCGGGCCAAGAGCCACGACAAGATCATCCAGCTGCGCCGGGAGGCGGGCACGGTATTCCTCGTCGCGCACAACCTGGCCGAGATCGAGGCAAGCTGCAACCGGGTCGTCTGGCTGGAGAAGGGCCAGGTCATGATGCAGGGGGAGGACGTCCCCGCGATCGTCGACGCCTACCTGGAGGCGACCGGTGGCGAGCCCCGGCAGCGGGACAAGCCGGCCGAACAAACCGATCACAGCGCCTGAGGCCTACGGGCTCAGCTCCTCGGCGGGCTCGGCTCCGGCCGACGCGGCGGGCCGGAACCGCAGGCGCATGGTCGTGCCCCCGGACGGGCGCGAGCTCGCGGCTACCTCGGCGTGCTGAGCCCGCGCCAGCCGGCGGACGATGAACAGGCCGATGCCCACGCCCCCGAACCGGCGGCGGTCACCGGTCTCACCCTGGACGAACCGGTCGAAGATGCGCTCGTGATCCCCTTCGGCGATGCCGATGCCTTCGTCGTCCACCGTCACCTCGATCCAGCCCCCGCCCGCCTCCCTTTCCCCCTTCACCCGGGCCCGCACCGTCACGGTGCCGCCGTCGGGCGAGTACTTGAAGGCGTTCTCGAGCAGCTGCCCGACAATGATGTCGGTGGCCATCGTGTCGCCGCTAGCGGCCGGCAGGTCGTCGGGTATGTCGGTGACGATAGTGTGCTGGTCCGACAGCGGCCGGAACGCGGCGGCGGCGGCGCGCAGCACGGCGCCGAGGTCGAACGGGCCGTTGCTGACCGGAAGCTGGTCGGCACCGGCCCGCGAGCCGAGCAGCAGCTGCTCCACGAGCCGGCCGAGCGAGTCGGCCCGGTCGGCGATCGTCCGCGCCGCGGCGCGTCGTTCGGCGTCGCCGAGCTGGTCCCACCGGCTGGCCAGGGTGCTGGCGAAGCCCTGCACCACCGTGATCGGCGTGCGCAGCTCATGGCTCGCGGTGGCCAGGAACAGGTCCTTCGCCTCTTCCAGCTCTTTGGCGGCGGTGACGTCGCGGAAGTCGATGACCAGCTCGCCGTCGGCCAGCGCGGTGCACAGCACCTCGAGCCAGCGCCCGTTCGGCAGCTTATGGGTGAGCATCGCGTCCGGGTCGGGTAGCGGGAACGGCGGTGGCTTGCCGATCGCGTCCGGCGCGGGAGTCCCGGTGATCCGGTGCGCGGCCGGATTCCACTCCCGCACCAGGACGGCCTGGTCGAGCACGGCGATGCCGTCCGCGCTGCCGTCGATGACCGCCCGCTCGTGCGCCCGCTGCTTGACGACCTCCTCGAACGCCATCGCGTTGGTGAGGGCCACGCCGGCGTGCCCGGCCAGCAGCTCGAGCAGCTCCAGCTCGACGTGGCTGAGCGCGCGCCGGCTGTACAGCGCGTACAGCGCGCCGTACGGGCGGCCCGCCACGTAGGACAGGCCCAGCGCGATCGTATGCAGGCCGGGCAGCGCCGACCAGATCAGGTCGTCGAAACCGCCTGATTCCCCGGTCGCCATCATGACCGTCTGGCCCGAGTGCATCAGCTCGCCGACCAGGCTCCTGGACAGCGCGGCGGTCCGGCCGCGCAGCCTCGCGGGCAGCCCGGCCGTGCTGACCAGCCTGAGCGTGTCACCGTCGATGATCACGAAGCCGCCCGCGTCGGCGCTCGTCAGCTCGCGCAGGCTGGCCGCGATGCGGTCCAGCACGGATTCCAGGTCGCGCTGCGCGCTCATGTCGGCGACCACGTCTCCGAGCCGGCGCACCACCCTGGCGCGTTCGGCCATGTAGTGCCGTGCCACGTCATCCTCGCCCGCCTGATGGCAGACGTTGACCCAGCCGGTCAGGTCTCCGGCGCCGTCGGTCAGCGCGCTGGTGTCGATCCGCACGTCGATCGCCGTGCCGTCCTTGCGGATCCTGCGGGTCGCGAAGGAGATCTGCCCGCCGGCGCGCACCCGCTCCAGGACCGCGTTGTGCTCCGCCTTCAGTTCCTCGGGGATGATCTGCGCCTCGAGGCCGACCACCTCGGCCGCGGCCCAGCCGAACATCCGCTCGGCGGCCGGGTTCCACAGCATCACCGTACGGTCGGTACCGAACGCCACGATCGCATCGGCCGCGCACTCGATCACGGCGCGCGCCGTCGCGTCAGTACGGCTGGCGATAGTCCCTCCTCGCTCCGTGGTCACGTGGACATCGTGTCACCGGGCGGCGCCGGCGGGTTCGCCGCCCCGGGGGAGAACAACACGCCAGGGTTGAGGACGCCGGCCGGATCCAGCGCGGACTTGACCGCGCGCATCGCCGCGATTTCCGCGGCGGACCTGGACAGGTGCAGCACCGCCGCCTTGGCCCGGCCGATGCCGTGTTCCGCCGAGATCGTGCCGCCGTGCTCGGCGGCCAGCCGCAGCACCGCGTCGTCCACGCCGTCGTCGTCGGGGGCCGGGCCGAGCACGTTCACGTGCAGGTTGCCCACGCCGATATGGCCGAACACGATCGCGCGCGCGTCCGCCTTGGCGAT
>JASHVM010000393.1:0-6755 GCA_030044595.1 Streptosporangiaceae bacterium | reverse complement strand
CGTTTCCGGCCGCAGCGTGTCCAGCGACACGTTGATCCGGTCGAGTCCTGCCGCGCGCAGCGCCCGGGCGGTGCGCGCCAGCCCTATCGCGTTGGTGGTGAGCGAGATCTCCGGCCGCGGGCTCAGTTCCGCCGTACGCGCGATGATCCCGGCCAACCCGCGGCGCAGCAGCGGCTCACCCCCGGTGAACCTGACCTCGCGGATGCCGAGCAGCTCAACCGCCACGCGGATCAGCCGCACCACCTCGTCGTCGGTAAGCAGCTCGGGAGACGGCAGCCAGTCCAGTCCTTCGGGCGGCATGCAGTACGCGCACCGCAGGTTACACCGGTCGGTGAGCGAAACTCGCAAGTCGGTCGCGACCCGCCCGAATGAGTCAGACAGCATCGTCTTAGCCTATGCTCACCTCCACGGTCCGGCTCGTAATCAGCGCCGGCCCAGGCAGTCAACGCCTGACCGCACCGTACGCCCGCTCGGCCCGGATGCGGACGACCAGGCGCTGGTCGCGGACCATCGCGGCGCGGAAGTCGGCCCAGTCCGGATGCTCGCCCTGCACCGCGCGGTACAGGCCGACTAGTTCCTCGACGGCGGCGTCGTGTGTGTCCTTGGCCACATCCGACAGCTCGGCATGCCCGTCCACCACCACGTATGACCAGAAATCGCCGCTGGTCACGTAGAAGCTGGCCCGAGGGTCGCGGCGCAGGTTGCGGGTTTTGGCCCGGTCGTCCGTGGTGGAGATCCGGATGGTCTGCGTCTCCGCGTCCCATCCGTAGTTGACGTTGGACAGCTGCGGCCGCCCGTCCTTTCGCAGGGTGACCAGCACCCCTTGCCGCTGCCCACCGATCATCTCGGCAAAACCATCCTGGATCATGCGGGGTGAACAACCCCTGCCTGCTTGATGTTCCGCTGGGGTTCCTGCGGCCCGAGGCGCGCCGTCAGCCGCAGTCTCCTGGCGTGCCCGGGCGTGGCCGGCGCACCCGACACGCGCCGGAAGGTGTTCGCACTTGGCGCGACAGAGGACTAGCGTGGCAAGCGCGCGGCGGCGCCCCCCTCACTACCCGCCGCCGCGCCCGATCTCGGTCGGCCGACCGGGTCCGCGACGGCGACCGGGAACGGGCCGCCGACGACACGGCGTGTATCGGTTATTCTGAAACTGTGACTGGTATTGCGGCGCGGCGATTTTCCCGCCTCCCGGCCCCTCGGTGGGCCACCGGGAGCGCTTCGCCGCGTTAGCAAGACGGCTTCGCCCAGGTGAGCTCAGGGCCGGGAGGGACTTCCCCCGCCACGTTCGCCTAGAGGAGGAGTCACCGTGTCCAGCTCAGTTGCCCACCTTGACCCCGAGCAGCTGCAGGCTGCTCTTGACGTCCGGGATCTGTCCGATCCCCGGCAGGGCCCGCACGCCATCCAGCTTCTCATCGACCGGATCGTCCGGGCGCTGTCGCGTGCCTGGTGCTGTGACGTTCGCTGGTGCCCGGGTCCCAGGATCGTGCCGGTCACCGACAACTACGACCGTCTCGGCTATGCCGCCGGCGCCATCACCAGAGAAACCCGTTACACCCGCTACGTGAGCGACACGCAGATGCTCCGCAGCCACTCCACCGCCATGATCCCGCCCGCACTCGGCCAGCTGGCCCGAGACCCGCTCGATGACGTGCTGCTGGTCTGCCCGGGGATCGTGTACCGCAGGGACGCCATCGACTGGCAGCACAGCGGCACTCCCCATCAGCTCGACCTGTGGCGGATCACGCGCCGTGCCACGACGGACGCGGACATGGACGAGATGATCTCGCATCTGCTTGACGCGCTCACCCCGGACCTGCCCTCCCGCCAGGAGGCGAGAACCCACCCGTATACCCGGCACGGCCGCCAGGTCGACGTGCTCACCGGCGGCCACTGGGTGGAGGTCTGGGAGTGCGGACTCGCCGACCCCGGCGTCCTGGCCGGCGCCGGGCTCGCCGGTCGCAGCGGCCTGGCCCTCGGCATGGGCCTTGACCGGATGCTCATGCTGATCAAAGGCATCCCGGACATCCGCCTGCTGCGGTCGGCCGATCCCCGGATCGCGCACCAGATGCTTGATCTGGCCAGGTACCGGCCGGTATCGTCCATGCCTCCGATCTCGCGCGATCTTTCGGTCGCGGTATCCGCAGACGAGGATGAGGAGACCCTCGGGGACCGGGTCCGGGACGCCCTTGGCGCTGACGCGCCCTGCGTCGAGGAGGTGCGAGTGCTTTCCGCCACTCCCTACGAACGGCTGCCGGCATCAGCGGCTGGCCGTCTCGGGGCCAGGCCGGGGCAGAAGAACCTGCTGGTGCGGGTCGTGCTGCGCGACCTGGAAAGGACGCTCACCAACGAGGCCGCCAACTCCCTCCGCGACCGGATTTACCTCGCGATTCACCAGGGAACAAGCTACGAGCTCGCTGTTCCGGTCGGAGGGCTCGGCGGCGCGGCGTAGCGCATCCCGCAGGTCCGAACGCGGGAGGTCGCCGAGGGGCGACGCCGGCCGGTCACGTCGCGGCGACGGTGGCCTCCCAGCCCTCCGGCGGGCCGCCCCGGCCGCATCCCCGGGGGCAGAAGCTCGCGGAGGCGGACGGGAATCGAACCCGCCAGCGCCGCGGTGCAGCGCTCACCAGTTTTGAAGACTGGGGGGGCCACCAGGCACCCAGACGCCTCCGCGTCGACTCTACTGACCCCGGGCGGGCGCCGGCCTGCCAGCCCGTAAGATGCGGTGAGGCTGGCCGGTGAAGGGAGACGAGTGAGCGGTAACGGGCATGCGTGGTGGGAGGATGCGGTCGTCTACGAGGTATACCCGCGCAGCTTTGCCGACGCGGACGGCGACGGCGTGGGCGACCTGCCCGGGCTGCGGTCCCGGCTGCCGTACCTGGCCGATCTCGCGGTGGACGCCATCTGGCTCACTCCCTTCTATCCCTCACCGCTGGCCGACGGCGGCTACGACGTCAGCGACTATTCCGCGGTCGATCCGCGGCTCGGCACCATGGCGGACTTCGACGCGCTGGTCAAGGAGGCCGCCGCGCACCAGATCCGGGTGATCATCGATCTGGTGCCCAATCACTGCTCGAGCGCGCACCCGCTGTTCCGGGCCGCGCTGGCAGCGGCTCCGGGCAGCGCGGAAAGAGCCCGGTTCATCTTCCGCGACGGGCGCGGCCCGGGCGGCGAGTTGCCGCCGAACAACTGGAGATCCTCGTTCGGCGGCTCCGCGTGGAGCCGGGTGACGGAGGCGGACGGCCGCCCCGGGCAGTGGTACCTGCACCTGTTCGACCAGGGGCAGCCGGACTGGAACTGGCGTGACGAGGACGTTCGCGCCATGTTCGAGAGCGTGATCAGGTTCTGGCTCGACCGCGGCGCGGCCGGCCTGCGGGTGGACGTGGCGTGGGGCATGTTCAAAGATCCGGACCTGCCCGATGACCCCGACCCGGACCAGACTCAGCGGCCGCTGAACGGGCCCTCGGCCTATCGCCACCGGCCGGAGCTGCAACAGCTTTACCGGTCCTGGCGGGCCATCTTGGACTCGTACCCGGCGAGCGGATTCCCTGGGGCGCGGACGGCCATCGGCGAAGTCTGGTACGACGTGCCGGAAACCCTGCTTCCTTATCTCGCGCACGACGGCCTGCCTCAGGTCTTCAACTTCCAGCTGATCCTGGCGCGCTGGCAGGCGACCTCGCTCCGCCTCGCCGTCGATAACATCCTCGCGCTGGCCGACGGATCCCGCGCGCCCTGGGTGATCGGCAACCACGATGTGCCCAGGCCCGTGAGCCGTTATCAGCTGGACGAGGGATACACGCCGGAAATGATCAACAAGCTGGTCGCCATCGGACAGCAGAACGCCCAAGTCGGCGCCCGGCGCGGGCGAGCCATGGCGTTGCTGCTGCTCGCCCTGCCCGGGTCCGCCTACATCTACCAGGGCGAGGAACTGGGCCTGCCGGAGGTCACGGATCTGCCCGATGACGCGCGGAAGGACCCGACCTTCTGGCGCACCGGGGGACGCAGGCCCGGCCGCGACGGCTGCCGAGTGCCCATCCCCTGGTCCCGCACCGGCGCTAACTTCGGCTTCTCCCAGGCGGAGGACGGTTCGTCCGTCGCGCCTCCGTGGCTCCCCCAGCCGCCCGGATGGGGCGACTACAGCGTCGAGGCGCAGGCCGACGACCCGGGCTCGTTCCTTGCCCTGTACCGGGCCGCGCTCCGGCTGCGCCGCGACCACCCGGCCCTTGGCGGTGGCCCGCTGCGCTGGCTCGACGGCCCGGAGGACGCCGAAGGCGCAGGTCTGCTGTGCTTCACCAGGGAGCCGGGATTCATCTTCGCCGCGAACTTCGGCCCGTCCGCCGTACCGCTTCCGCCGCGCCGCGAGGTCCTGCTGGCCAGCGATCCGGACTTGCTGCCCTCCGACGGCAGCCTGCCGCCCGATACCGCGGTGTGGCTATCCGCCTGAGCGCAGGCGGCGGCGGTCGTCCGGCAGGCGCTGGGTGATCCCGGCGCGGTCAAGGAATTCCAGCAGCGGGATCACGACCCGCCGGGTGGTCCCCAGCGCTTGCCTGGCCTCGGCCGCGGTGAACGGCTGCGGCAGTCCCGCGAGCGTCCGCGCCGCCTTCGCGTCGGCGCCCGGAGCCAGCACGACCTGCTCGGTCACCCGCAGCAAAAGGCCCGCCCGCGCGGCCGCCGCGATCGCGCGCGCATCCAGGCCAAGCTCACGCAGCCGTCCCGCCTCCGGGGCCATGAACGGCGCATCGGCGAGGTCCGCCAGCACCGCTTTGACGCCCGCGGCCACCGGCGCAGGCAGCGAAGCAAGCGGCTCCGGGGGCTTCCGGGGTCGTTGCTCCGGGTCCTCTCCGGCCGTCCGGTCCCGGGCTTCCCGGCGCGGGGTCGGGCCGGCTTTCTCGTCCGCCGCCAGCCGCAGGTAACCGCCGAGCAGCCGCACGCGCGGCTGGGTTCCTTCCCCGGCGGGCGCGGCGGCCAGCGCCTCGACCAGGATCCGGTCCGGCAGCCGGAGGGCGGCCCGGGCCGCTTCAGGTGGCAAGCCGATCGCGAGCGGGTCGCGCCGGACGTACGCGGCGACCTCTTCGGCCAGGCGACGGCGCAGGTCGCTCCAGCGTCCGGGATCGGCGAGCCATCCGGCGGCCACGGGCGGCGGAGCGCCGGTGATCCCCATGGCCGCCACCGCCCTCGCCTGCAACAGCCCGTGTCGGCGCAGCAGGTCGGCTGCGGCCGGGACGTCCGGCCAGCCCGCCAGCTCACGCCCTGCGGCCGCCGCCGCTCCGCGCCGCGCGAGCGCGGGTGGCGTCACGTCGAGCACCGTGGCTCCGAGGATCATGACGCCCGCGCTGCCCGGGTCGCGGAGCAGCACGCGGTCGCCCACGTGCAGCGGCAACGGGTCCCTGAGGGTCAGGCGGGCTATCGCGAGATCGGGATCTCCCAGCGGGCGGATCCGGGCCAGTGCGCGGGCGGATCCGATGTGCAGGGTCATCTCCGGCGGCAGCCGCAGTCGCTGCGGCAGCGACACCCTGACGTCGGCCAGCCTGGCCATCGTCCAGCGGCCCGTGCCCACCAGGGCCATCCCCCGGGCCGGAACGTCCGCCGGAACGCCGCGCAGGTTCAGCGCCACCCTGGCTACCCCGCTGACCGACGTCACCGGCTCGTTCATCGACTCGATGCCCCGGATCCTGGCCGGGCGCATGGACGGGGTGAGCAGCAGCTCCTGGCCGGTCGAGACCGTCCCGGCGGGCAGCGTGCCGGTGACCACCGTGCCGCTCCCCCTGATGCTGAACGATCTGTCCACCCACAGCCGGACCGGCGCGGCGGCGTCCGGAACGGGCAGTGAGGCGGCCAGCCGCGCCAGCGCCGCTCGCAGTTCGGGTAGTCCGGCGCCGGTCACCGCGCTCACCGCGACCGCGTCGACGGCGCCCAGGCTGGTCGCGGCGATCTTCTCCGCCGCCTGCCGCGTCGCGGGGCCGGGATCGGCCAGGTCGGAGCGGGTCACGGCGAGCAGGCCGTGCCGGATGCCGACCGCGTCGACGGCGGCCAGGTGCTCGGCTGACTGCGGCATCCAGCCGCCGTCCGCGGCGACCACGAACAGCACGGCGGGGACCGGACCGATGCCGGACAGCATGTTCGGCACGAACCGCTCGTGGCCCGGCACGTCCACGAAGGCCAGGCGTTCCCCGCCGGGCAGCTTCATCCAGGCGAACCCGAGGTCGATCGTCAGTCCCCGGCGCCGCTCTTCGGCCCACCGGTCAGGTTCCATCCCCGTCAGCGCCCGGACCAGCGCGGACTTGCCATGGTCCACGTGTCCCGCGGTGGCGATGACCTGCATGGCGGCGGTTTCCGGGAGCTACGCCCGGCGGGCGGCGGCGCGGACCGCGTCGACCAGGCGGCGGTCGTCGTCCGGTGACACCGAACGCAGGTCGAGCAGGAGCCGGCCAGCCTCAATCCGGCCGACCACGGCGGGGACCTTACCGCGGGAGGCCGCCTCGCCGCGGCGCAGCGGCCCGGCCAGGGACTCAGGCAGGCTCACCGCCGCGCTGGGCAACGGGACGCCGGGCGCCCCGCCGCCGCCGACCGCGGCCTGCGTGGCCGCCACGCGGGCGTCGAGGCCTGTCTCGCGCAGAAGCACCACGGCCCGTTCGGCCCGATCGAGAACGGAGGAGGGGTCGGCGGCCAGCGCGCTGGCCACCGGCGGTACCGGTCCGGCCAGGGTGGCTTCCAGGGCGGCCAGGGTGAGCTTGTCCACCCGAAGCGCGCGCGCCAGC